>NZ_JBFWIJ010000002.1:143997-160662 GCF_050256055.1 Sphaerochaeta sp.
GAAGCTACCGTCATGATCGAATAGGCAAACCGTGCAGTCGCCTCGACGATGATCGGCCCGGTTGTATTGGGAAGAATCTCGACAAACATGATGTACAGATGCTTTTCCCCCCTGATACGCGCAGCGGACACATATTCCTGATTCTTCTCCGTCAAGAGTACGCCACGGGAAACACGTGCCGTCGCCGGAACGAATGCGATTGAGACGATGAGCGTCAGTGATACGATGGAGGAATCCCCGAGTATGCCGAGTACCACCATGGACAATACCAAAGGAGGGATCGCCATCAAGATATCCATCAACCGGAGAAATGTTGCGTCCACCTTGCCTCCGAAATACCCTGCACTGAAACCGAGGATCACACCGATGAAGGTGGAGACCAAGGAAGTCAATAATGCAACGGTAAGGATGGACCTGCTTCCGTAGATGATGCGTGAAAGAATGTCACGTCCCAGACTATCAGTACCCAAAACATGTCCATGGACTCCCGGACCGGCCATTTGGTATTCAGAGTCCATTTGTGTATGTGTGAATGGCAACACCGAAGGTCCGATCAAGGCGGCGGCCAACCAGAAAACCATGATGGCAATTCCAACGATGGCCAGAGGATTTTTTTTCAGGATATAGAGAAAGTATTTCATTTCCGGCCCCCTTGGAATCGGATTTTCGGATTGAGATAGCTGTACAGGATATCGGTTATCATGGTGGATACTGAGTAGATAACCGTGATCAACAGCACGCATGCCTCGATCAAGGGGACATCACGGGTCTTGATTGCGGTCATCAACAAAGAACCCATCCCAGGAAAGCCGAACAAGGTCTCGACCACGACCAATCCTCCAAACAACCATCCCATATTCATTCCGATGATCGTAATGGTGGGAAGCATTGCATTCTTCAATGCATGTTTGAAAATGACGTATCGTCGGGGCATCCCTTTCAGTACGGCCGCACGGATATAATCGGAATGCATGACCTGAATCATGGAAGAGCGTTGCATTCTTGAGACATAGCCGAACATGACGAACGTGATGGAAAGCGCGGGCAATACCAGAATATTGAGATTCTCGAACAGGCTCTCCCCTATGGGAATCACGCTGACAATGGGAAACCAATCCAGTTGGACGGCAAAGAGGGTAATCAGAAACACACCGGAAATGAATTCCGGAAGGGCCATGGTCGCCAACCCAAAGAAAGAGATGATCGAATCGGTAGGCTTTTTTTCCTTGACCCCTGCGACCACTCCCATAAAGATGGACAGGGGGACGAACATGAGGAAGGCCGTCAAGGCAAGTACCAAGGAATGGCCTACCCTTCTCCACAATATTGAATTGATCGCAACGCCCTGCATGTAGATCGATTGACCTAGATCTCCGACCATTACATGGCTGATCCATCTGCCATACCGTTGGAGCATCGGATCATCGAGTCCACGCGCCTGACGCAATGCGGCAACCGCTTCTTTTGTGGCACTCTGTCCGAGAATCATCTGCGCAACATCGCCCGGCATGATCTCCACCAGGACGAAAATGAGCAACGACATAACAACCAGGGTCGCGAGAAGCGACCCCAGTCTACGAAGAATGATGCTTGCTGTTCTATTCATCGCACATCCATATATTTATACTGCGGGAGCATCGTCAAAGGCTGACGATATCCATCCACCCTTTTGTTGATCGCGACCAGATAGGGAACCTGTACGTTGATCAGTGGACCATCTTCGTAGAACACATCCTGCAACTGATGATAGTAACCGGTTCTGACATCTGCATTGGGTTCAGTCGAGATTTTGTTGATCAACGCATTGATTTGCGGGTTGTTCAGATGCGACTCATTCCAAGGCGCTCCACCCTTGAATGCGAGGGACAACAACATGGACGGGTCGATGCGTCCACCCCAACCTGTGATGGAAAGCGGGACATTCAACCAGTACTGGGAAAGATAGACGTCTCGGGTATATCCCTTCAACTCGATGGTAAAACCACCCTCGGAGGCAAGTTCCTTGACTGTCTGAGCCAATTCCTTGCTGAACGGGTGATCGGAAGCATAGTAAAGGGGAACGGATACTCCATTCGGATAGCCGGCTTCTGCAAGCAGAGCTTTCGCCTTAGCAACATCGCGTGTACGCAAGGGTCTGTCCTTGTATTCCGCCAGTGCATTCATGATCGGAGTCTCGTTGTAGAATACGCCGTCATTCAGATCCATCTTGGCCACACTCTTGGCAATAACCTGGGGATCCATCGAATATTTCAAGGCAAGTCGTACGCGATTGTCATCGAAGGGCTTTCGGTCAACCGCCATTGAGATGAAGCGTTGTTCCTGATACGGGGAAATGACCGAAATCGTATCGTTTCCTTCCAATCTGTTCTT
Source organism: Sphaerochaeta sp. (assembly GCF_050256055.1). Lineage (NCBI taxonomy): Bacteria > Pseudomonadati > Spirochaetota > Spirochaetia > Spirochaetales > Sphaerochaetaceae > Sphaerochaeta > Sphaerochaeta sp. The sequence goes on from NZ_JBFWIJ010000002.1 coordinate 146,368, forward strand.
GATGACCGGGGTTACGAATGGAACGACATCCACTCGATCGGATTCGAGCATCGAGATGCTTGCATCAATGTCTGCGACGAAGTAGATCAGGATCTTGTCGATCTTCGGAAGACCTTCCGCCCAATAGTTGGGATTGCGCACCAATATCGCCGATTCCTTGGGAATCATCTGCTGCAGGATATACGGTCCGGTGCCCATTGGTTTGGTTTCACCAAGATTGGCATAATCATACTCGCTGGAGAGTATGGGCATGTTGTAATCGGTCATTTGATACACGAAAGTCGGTCTGGCTTCGGAAAGATGGATTACCATCGTATAGTCATCCGGAGTATCGATGGATTTCACCACTTCAAAATCAGCTTTCTTCAAATGCCCGACCGCAGGGTCCTGCGTCCTTTCGATGGTGAACTTCACATCCTTTGCCGTAAAGTCGGAACCATCCTGGAATTTCACGCCCTTGCGGAGGTGAAATGTCCAATCCGTTCCGTCGTTCGTTTCCCAACTGGTTGCCAGTACGGGATCCAATTCACCTGTCTCTGCATTGATTTCTGCCAAGTATTCATAAATTGATGAATTCAGGGAAAACGCCTGTCCATCCCATACTCCGGGGGTAATCAACCCAGGTACTTGTTCGGCGATGCGAATGCTTTTCTCATTCACGGCTGCTTCTTTGGCACCGGTGGCGAAGACCATCGGGATGGCAAGGGTCAGCAGGACCAAGATACTGCTTATCGTTCGTTTCATAACACCTCCTCAGAATGCATGATCGGGTATGTGGCATACAGGGTTTTTATGAAAACAGAGGCCGACTTCCAGCCACATACAATTGGCACGCTTGTCGATAAAGCGCGTTCTATTACGTTCTCTGTTTCTGACAACTTTATTATTTATCCAAGTTGTCACATTGTCAACCCACGCCTACCTCTCCCAAACTTGGCTGGTTTTCGCAAGGAAATATCCAATGATAGATTTCATTTTTTGTTATATGTTATAGTTTTAACAATCTCAAGATATGCTAGACAATATCGATTCAAAGTTAGCAGGAAACCAACGATAAGGAAAATTATTTTTCCAGTTTTTCTCTTTGTATGCATATAGTATACATATTCTGTACATTTTCTTGTATACAAGTATCCAAATTTCTGTCTCCTACGCATTCCTTGCTCAGAGCAAAAAAATAAGCCGGCCCCGAATGGGGAACCGGCTTGAGATACTCTCGTTTGGTACTGGAATTATCTCTGTCGAGCCATCATGGTATGCAGTCCACCACCATTCTCCACGTTGGTGAAACCCATCTGATTCAATACCCGCATGCCATAGCTTGAGCGGGCACCAGATGCACAATAGACAATGATCTTCCGGCTCTTGTCCTCGAAGTTTTCCGCCCAGTCTGCAAGATCGTCCAGCCCGACATTGATGGCACCGGGATATGCACCCATGGCGAACTCCATCGGCGTGCGTACATCGATGATCAGCGGTCCAGCATTCTCTTCCTGCTTCTTCTGCTCTTCCTCTTTCTTGGCATTCCCGTCTTCCTTCTTGTCCTGTACAGACTTGCGCTCGACGGCGAACTGACCGACGCTCAGATACTGATACCCGATGGCACGTGCATATCGTTCAAGACTGAAATACCCGCCGCTGAGGTTGAATACTTGGTCGAAGCCCGATCCTTTGAGCATCCTCAGTACGACATGGCCTTTCTGTCCATCGTCGCTGATGAGCAGAATCGGATGGTCGTGCGGAATCTTGTCCAGATTCTCCCTGAGCTGGGTCTGGCTGAGGTTGTTGCTTCCTCGCAGGTTGGCTTTGGCAAAGCTGATCGGATCGCGCAGATCGATGGCAATCGGTTCATTCTCAAGAATGAACTGTTCCACGTCCTGTGCAAGCACCGAGGGGCTGAATCCGTTTGTGTGGTTGACTGCGGTGAATGCAGCCATATTGATCGGGCCGTTTGGCGAATTGAACGGGGGAGCATAGGCAAGATCGAGTTCAGCAAGGTCCTCGATGGTGAGCCCGCCGGCAATTGCCGTGGCCAATACATCGATCCGCTTGTCTACTCCGACCCTCCCGGCAACCTGTCCGCCGAGCACCTTCTTGGTCTTTCTGTCGAAGATCAACATCAGGCTGACTTTCTGGGAATTCGGATAGTAGGCGGTATGGCTGGCCTTGTGCACCACCACGGCATCGGCTTCGAATCCTGCATCCTTGGCAGAACGCAAGCTCATACCCGTCGATCCTGCGACCGCATCGAATACCTTGACGACCGAAGTGCCCGAAGCACCTTTATACGTACGATTTCCACCTACAGCATTCTCTCCGACAATACGTCCCTGGCGATTTGCAGGACCGGCAAGCGGCATGCGTACCGTCTTTCCCAACACGTTGTGGGTGATCTCCACCATATCGCCGGCAGCATAGATGGAAGGATCGCTGGTTCTCAGAGATGCATCAACCTGCAGGCCTCCGGTGGAGCCGACTTCAAGACCAGCGGCCTTGGCCAGCTGCAAGGTGGGTCGTACACCGACCGAAAGCAGTACAAAATCGGTATCAACGGTAGAACCATCATTGAGTACCACCTTGGTGTCCTCAATGGCATGCAGAGACTTGCCGAGCTTGAGCTGAACGCCGAAGTCCATCAACTCCTTGGTGATGAAACCAGCAAACTCCCCTTCCAAATTGGGCATTACCTGGGGTGCCATTTCCACCAAAGTCACGTTCATACCGCGTTTGGTCAACGCCTCGACCATCTCCAGACCAATGAAACCCCCACCGACTACCACGGCTTTCTTGGGTTCCTTTTCTTTGATGAAGGTATCGATCGCGTCCATATCGGCAAGCGTCCAAAGCTGGAATACATGGCTTTTGTCAACGCCCGGAAGCGGGGGGACGACAGGCTTGCCGCCTTGGGCAAGAATGAGTGTGTCGTAGGAGAAGGTTTGTTCCTTTCCCGTCTTCGTGTTTTTGGCTTTTACTTTCTTCTGTTCCCTGTCGATCTCAAGCGCTTCCGTGTGGGTATGCACCTTGACTTTGTACTGCTCATCAAAGGTCTCTTCACTTGCAAGGATCAGGGAAGAACGGTATGCAATGTCTCCTCCCAGATAATACGGAAGTCCGCAGTTGGCGAAGGAAACATCAGCTCCCGCCTCCAGCAGAGTGATATTCACGTCATTGTCCAGTCTTCGTGCTCTTGCAGCTGCGGTAGCGCCTGCAGCCACTCCACCAATAATTAAAAGGTCTTTCATCCTATTTCTCCTACGTTCTAACGGGCTGAATATAGTATAATTATTTGTTAGTGGCAAGTATTTCTCAATATTTTTTTATTCATTCCTTTTGAATTCTCTTTTCCTTGTTTTTGCTCAAGGGTAAATCGTAGCATTCTGTCATCGATCGCCATAGCCATATTTCAAATTCCAGCATTTATTCAAGTTAGGATTAAAACCATACGTATGTTCCACCAACATTGTACCTTTTGTGCGTGATGCACGCTGGCTTTTTTCCTAAAACACCAACCTGATTGGATTTCAGAAGAAGAACCCAACTCCAAGTGTTGTATATGTCGTGCCCACCAATGCTCCCACATTCAAGGTAGGAATATCATTTGCATCAGGGAACAAGTGTATTGCAGCCAATTGATACCGCAAACCAAACTCTCCTACCAACCCAAGATGTTTGTCGAAACGATGTTCTACACCTACCCCGATCTTTCCTCCGTAGTACTCGAATACTTTGAGATTATCTTGGATCAATTGCTGGATTTCCGGTGTTATCATATCCTCACTTCCAACTTGAGCGCTGATATTGACAATTGGTATGAGTTTGGAGACGTTCCCTTTCACGAAAAGCCTGGTTGGTTTTTCCCCAAGCAGTATTTTCACTCCAACAGAGGGAAAAAGCAGAGCGCCTTCTGCTTGCGCATGAATGTCTTCATCAAATAACATCCGGGATGTATCTATAGCCAATGTATTGATATAAACAAAATCAACACCTGTTGTAAGTACTAAAGGTCCAAGTTCAAGCCCGAATTCTGCCCCTTGCAAATCATTGACTGAACGAATTTCATTGATGGTAAAGGAAGCGCCAAACACGGTCATTGGCATTGCGAGAAATAAAACCAGAAGGATCAACTTGGGTTTCCGCATAATACACCTCTTTCTCCATATGTTCCAACCGAATTCGCCGAACCTAATAGTAGGATATCAACAGGCCTGATTGCGGTTAGGGAAACGATGTTAGAATGTGCAGGAATACCACTAATACAAATAACTATGCTATTAGCATAACACTATAATTTTCATACTGTAAAGAAAAAAGTTCTGTTTTTTCTGAAATATAGAATATCTTTTAATTGTTTTTTTAATAAACTAGTAAGATAATATCACCAGAAGCACAACAAACAATGAGAGAGTACTGAACTTTTATGAATGTTGCCTCCCCACTCTTCCTTTGCTATTGATATATACAGGCATTCCACAAATCAGCCGACAGCATGTGACACTAGAAATATCTTGTGGCATGGGGAAAAGCAACCTGATGAAGGACCCAATCAGGTTGGAATCTTGCTTGATTCTGATGGAGGAAGTCTATGAAGAAACGCATCATTCTCATTTCAATCGCATTAATTATCTTTTTGAGCGGATGTGATTCGGTATTACAATTTTTTACTGGTTCAAATGACGAAGAACAGAAATCTTATATTTATCAGAGCGATGACAAATCAGTAACGGTGGTTTCAGCCAATCCCAAACCTGCAGATATCAATAAAGACGGATTCACCTTCAACGTATCGCTGAATCTTCCTTACAATGCAAACGGTTACTATGTTTGGATTATCCCTGAGGATTTCTATTCCCCAGATGTACTTCCTGGGGAAGTTGATGCATGCTGGTATTTACCCAGCCGCAGATATAGCGCTACCTCAAATGATGTTATTGGTGGGGGTTGGCTTAGTTCCTACAATTCGTCCACTCGCAAATTTACACACATTCGAGTGGGGATTATCTATACGTGGAATATTATTGTTGCAAAAGTAAACACAGACTTAACTCAAACGGATATATTCGATTCTGTTTTCAAGTATAGAGTTGAAGAAATATAGAATGCAATATTCCTTTTCGATGAAGAGAGAAAGCCTGTAAATCACCAAAACTTTGCGTTACTGACTATTTGAAAATTGATGAACGTCGAGCAACATCAAGACCATATGAGCAGAATATTGCCCAGTTTCTCTCTTGTTTTTCAATAGGTTCTCAAATAAATAATCCCAGCCCTACCAACTATCTATCTTACAGGGATACAATTTGTTGAAATATCTTGCCATGTCTGTTTACTCCAGAATCCTGAGAGTACACAGATATGGATGTATTCCCGCCAAACAAAGGACAGGTACCCTACCCCTTACAAATGGGGGTTTTTCCCTCCCTCGGCTTCAGAAGCAACCGAACGCGGAAACATCCATCCTCCACCTGATAGATCAGTTCAGCATGATACTTCGCAGCGAAGGCACATACGCTTCTGGTTCCGAAGCCATGGCCGCTTGTTTCACTGACCGGAAGGCCCGATGCATTCAACACTACCGTTTCACTGCAGGGATTGGATATCTCCAAAGCAAGTCTGCCAAACTGCCTTGAGATGAAGCGGATACCGCCTTCCCTCCCCTGTGATCCTTTGATCGCATTCTCCAAGAGATTGGCTACCACCAACGCCAGTTCCAAGGAATCGACAGGAAGTTGATCGGGAATGGTGATGTCCACTTCCGTCGGTATGCCTTTTTCCTTAGCCAGATCGACGTAATATCGGGTGATGGCATCCACTGCCTTGTTTTCACAGTATGATCGTCGTACAACCGATACTGGTTCCGTATGCTTCTGCAGAAAGGTTACGGCTTGTTCGACTTCGCCGTGTTGCAGCAAGCTCAGCAACATATTGTTGAAATGTCTTCGGTCGTGTGCTGCTATGCTGTTTTGATAGGCTATTTGGTCCATGAGTTTCATTCGCTCGGTCAAGTCTGCCACCGCCTGGGCAAACAAGGCGCGTTCATGCTGGATGTTGAGGTTTTCCGTTTCCAAGGAATGCAGGGTATCCAAGCGCTTGAGCGAGTAAAAAACAGTACCATAGGAGGCGATACTCAACAGGACCAGAAGATACAGAGGTATTTTTGCTCGAAGCAGGGTATGTTGGATGTCTGCTGTTGCAGAGAAGTAATAGGCAAAATTGAAGAATATGGAAAGGATCAAAAAGGAGAACATCGGCCAGTGGGCTGATGCGCTCTGATATTGGGGAAGCAGATAGAGTTGGAATAAGAGGATCAAAAGGATATAGAGCACCAGGCGGAAGATGGTATTGATATATTGCGGGTAAGGAAAGAACCTGCTGAGAAAGAAACTGAGGAGGGTGATCATCATCATGCTGTTGAGTGTGGTCAGGTAGTTAAATGTCCATTGCAGCCAGCTTTCTTTGGAAAGAGGTTTGAGGCAGATTCCCATAATGATGAAGGTGACGAGATTTGCCTGGGATACACTCGTCAAATCTCCATACAGATAAAAATAACAGGTGTTGGCCATATCAGCGACAAAGATCAGCACTGCAGCCAAGACTGTGGAACTGTATCCGTGCTTCGGCTTGGTCAGGGTGAACAGTAACAGGACATTCATGACCGAAGTGACACTACCTCGGATGAGATTCGGGATGAGTTCGCTCATTGATTCAGCCCTTTTGCAAATATATAATCCAGATAAGTATCCCGTACTGTACTATACTGCTTGGCGACAATGGGTACCTTGGCGCCACTACACAGGCGGAACCAGTTCTTGTCAAATCCATCAACCCAATCCATGTTCAGGACGAAGGAAACATGAGGGCGGATGAACCGTTTGTCCTGCAGCAGGGGTTCGATGTGACTACCGAAGGTTCCCCTGATGACTTTGGTAGTGACCGTCCTTTCCCCGCAAAGCGAATATGTCACGGCATGTTTGGAATATTCACAAAAAAGGATTTCCGAAAGCTTGAGCACTCTGATGCCGTCATGGGTTTTCACCAGGTGAATGGTCACTTCGGTCTCTTTCAGCTTCGTCACAGCCAATGCGAGCGTTTTGAAGAATTGTTGCTTGTCGATGGGTTTGATCAGATAATTGATTGGGTTTGCTGCGAAGGATTGCAGGGCGAAGCTTGGTTCGTAGGTGGCAAAGAGAATCAAGGCTTCCTGGTCTCTTTCCCTGATCGCCTTCCCCACTTCTATTCCATTGAGCATGGGCATGACGATATCAAGGATGTACAGATGAAATCGTTTTGATTCACAGACTCGTAATAGTTCATCAGGATGAGAGAATTCAAGGACTGTTGCATATAGATGATTTTTCTCAAGGCATTCATAGGTATAGGAAGACAAAAGCGCAAGCTGGACCGGATCATCATCACAAATGGCAATATCAAGCATACTTCGTCCTTGCAACATAAAAACCAATTCAAAGACCTAACTTTACTTGATATTTTGGCAGTTGTCTATCAAAAACAGAGCTACATGACAATTAACCAACAATGCAATATTTCTCAATCTTGTTTGCGAAAACCCTCTGGACAGTATCATGATATTTCCGTATCATAGTCAAAGTAACTCGGGCGCGTAACTCAGCGGGAGAGTGCTACCTTCACACGGTAGAAGTCGTTGGTTCAAACCCAATCGCGCCCAACAAGCAACTGACTCTATCATAAAGAGTTGGTTGCTTTTTTTGTTGGTGGAGAATTCGAGAAAAACTCTTCGGGGTATGTAAAGGGGTATGCAGAGGCGCTATGAACAGTGAGTTAAACGGAGTGCAAAAGAGTATGAACTACTATCTCACAAAGCGGAAGAAAGCCAAACGCAGTTACTTCTATGTGAATTTCTCGGATCCTAATGATTCTCGAAAGGTCCTTCTCTCCATGAGTGTGGAGCTGCTTCGACGGAAACTTGGTGTCAGCAACAAACTGCCGATCACCAGAGAGAAAGAGGCGTACGTCATTGTTGAACGTGCGATTGCTGAAGGAATCATCAATCTTGATCGCGACACAAAAAACTTCATTGAGTATGTCAGTGATTTTTGGGATTTTGATAACTCTGAGTATATCAGAAGACGCAACCAAAAAGCTCCCAATAGCATTGGAAAAGATTATGCCATGAATATGTTGGGCAGTTTCAAGACGCATGCCAAACCCAATCTTCCACCACGGTTGAACCTGCATGAAGTCACTGCTCAAAACATAGAGAAGGTTATCGACACCCTATTGGATCAAGGCAAGCTCTCGAACGCTACGGTGAAAAGAGTCGTTCAAAGCATGTCGGTTCCTCTCAAGGAAGCCACCAGGAAGAAATGGATAGCCCATAATCCCATGGATGGTGTTGAATCGATTGCCAATACCTACGAGGAACGCGGTATTTATACCATAGAGGAAATCAAGAAAGTACTTGATTACTTATATCGCAAGGCGACCGTAGGGACGATTGAAATAAAAGAAGCCAGGGTTCCAGATGTCGACAAGACTGGCAAAGCACAGTTTAAAGAAAAAGAATTTTCAGTAAAAACAACCATGCAACCATTCCTTGCAACTTCTCTGGCTGCCTATACGGGTATGAGAGCTGGTGAGATCCGAGCACTTACGTCTGATCAGATCGAGTTGGTGGATGAGAAGTTTGGTATACTGACAGTCGACCGGGCATACAATGATTATGCAAAGGAAAAGTCCACCAAGGGCAAGCGCACCAGAAAAGTCCCAGTGCCCAGGGCCCTTTGTGATCAATTGCTGGAAGAAGCCAAAAAGAACCCCCATCCCGGTAGCAAATGGGTATTTTGGTCGAAGAAAAGTCCAAATAATCCTGTTGCATCCAGTTTCTTCCTCAAACAATTCTACACGGCCTTGAAATACACGGGTATCGATGAAGATGCTCGTAAGGCTCGTAATATTGATTTCCATAGCCTCAGGCATACCTTCAATTCCAACCTCAGGGGAAGGATCACAGAGAAAGCCCTGAGGGCTGTTGTTGGGCATGAAAGTGAAGCAATGAGCGATAGATACACCCATGGGAGCGATGAGGACATCCTTGCTGTTGGAGGTGTTGTGGATGAGATGTTTGGAGAAACAAAACAGGATAAAAAACAGAACCAAGAAAAGGTCGTGAGGTATGAATAGAAATTTTGTAAGTCAATTAGTGTTTTCTATTGGTCAGAATATGATGAGTTTGGTTCGTAGGAATATCCCCAACTACAATACATCAATTGATGCCATGTGGTTAGCAATGACGAAACTAAAAATGACCATACATGCACGATTTTTATCTCAATTGCTCCAGGATTTATTCAATGAATACAATCCAATAATGATGGCTGAAGATTCTGCAGAGAAAATGCAACACTTATATAATCAAATATGGAACAATTGCTATGATTATGAAATACCTCTTCACCGATATAAATTCAGCCAGTTTTGGGATGGACTGGTTGAGTTTAAAAAAATTGCAATTGAAGATCTACCCAAGTATGAAGATGCAAAGGTTCAAATATTTATTCTGTGGAGAACTGTTGGTAACCTATTTTACAGTGGAGAAGAGAGATACTATGACGACTATAATATCAAGCAAGATAGCGAGTTTATAAGCGGTGCCATCAATCAAGGTTGCTCGCATACACATTTGGATAGGGTAATTTCATTGATTTACAGTCTGGATTATATCCCTGTACATCCGAATTGGAAGGATAGTCCGGTACCAGCAATACTGAAACCTTTTTGTAATCCACAAGAATTGAGTAAGAAAAAACCTGATATACATAGGAGCCAATATGGTAACCGAACCTTAGGCGATGTTTGGGAAGACTATTCAACCTTACAGTTTGTCGATAAAAGTATTCCCAAATATATGGTCTTGTTGCGTGATGTTGATAATGAATTAGCACAGGCTTTAGGGGAGCTTTCAAATACATATGTGAATGTCATTAAAGTGCTTGGAGATGATAAGGATCTTAATGGAAGACCATGGGATTCTCAGACTCCTATCGATCCCAATCTACTTGCAGCAATCGAAGAAACCATGCAAAAGGTCCTATCGAAGAGATTTGGAACCAGCGAACAAACAGAGAAAGACCCTTGGGCAAATTATGACTATACTGTTTGGGAAACGATAGCACTCGAAAACAAGCTTCTTAAACGTGATCTTTCTCAAGTTGGAATATACAATATAGCTGTACGCTCCATGAATGGGTTCTTGACTGGGCTTGAAAAAGGAGTCAGAGCTTACGCTGCCAACCATAGTAAAAATGATGAAGAAGCTACTTCTCTATATTTCCAATTTTTTCCAACTTATAATCAACTCTCCGAAAAAATTAGAAAAGCTAATGGCCAAAAATATGGAAAAAGGTCTTTTGAATCTATAAAGAATTCTGCCTATCACTGACAGTAGTAGACACTAAGAAAAAAACTACAAGAAAGACACAACTTTTTCCGTATATCTATGCCGAGGAAGGTTCCCTACTATTGAGACAAATCAAGCGATGCAGAAGCAATCGCAACTGTGAGGAGTCTCAATGAGTCAAGTTTTTCAAAAGAAAAGATTTTTAAACGTCAAAGAAGTAGCCGATCTTCTCAGTATTGCAGAAAAAACGGTTCGAAAGTATGTATGGCTCAAGACTATTCCCTATACAAAAATCGGTGGGCATGTCCGATTTGACCAAGAAAAAATACTGGCTTGGATTGAGGAACGTGAGGTCCAAACTCTGGATGAAATCCGTTATGGGAATTTGAACCGGAGAGGCAAATAGTTGCATGCCAAAACACTACAAATCTGATCAGAGTGAATCACCATCCAAGTCAGTGCTCTCTAGTCATATCAGCTCAATTGATCTTGCAAATCTTTTTATTAAGAAGGAATTGAGCGAGACAGAAGAGATTAACCCAGAGAAGGTCTATACAGTACCGACTTTCATGGCTGTTGTTCTGAGGACACTCTCAGAAAGATTCATCTGGACTGGCAATCGTTCAGAGGCCTCTTTTCTCGAAGACTTGATGGAAAAGTTTGGCAGCAAGTGAGGATCTCTGTATGAATAAAATTCGAGATCATTATTTCAGTCACGATGCAAATGCATCCAGGGATGAAAAGATTCTGAAGATGCGCGAACAGTTCGGCGTTCGAGGATATGGCTTGTTTTGGGAGATCATTGAGTATTTGTTTTCTTCGGGAGGAAAAGCAGAACTCAACTACAAGATGGTCTCTCTGGCCATCGGTGAAGATGTGAGGACTGTGAAACCATTCTTGATTGCTTGCATCGATGTCTTTCAGTTGTTTGAGTCAGATGGTCAAACCTTTTGGTCCAATCGGTTGCTTTCTGATATTGATCGAATTGTGAAGACTTCTCTGAGGAATAGCAGAGCTGCACGTGTCAGGCATGATAAAGACAAGAATAAAGACAATCATGTAATAGAATTAAGTAATCATCCCATCACAATAACAGAATGCGCATGTACTGCGAATGCAGAGCGTTCGGATTGCGAGCGAACTGCCATAGATAAGATAGATAAGAAAGAAGAGATAGATATATGTAGTAATAAAGATGCAGAGAAAGGAAAAGCTGCAAAAACAACCAAACAGCCTATGCGGTTTTGTAAACCCACAATCGAGGAGATCCGAGAGTACTGCATTGAGAGGAATAATACTATTGATGCCCAGCACTTCATGGATCACTACGAAGCAAATGGATGGGTTGTAGGCAAAACTGCAATGAAAGATTGGAAAGCATCTGTCCGCAACTGGGAACGTAATGCCATACGCACACCGGCTATAACAAAAGCTTCCTATGACCCGTACAAAGGATTGAGGATACGAAATGAATGCTGAACAGTATTTCATCGGGCAGATTTTTTGGAATCCGATGATTCTAAATAAGGTCTGTGTTGCTCAATCAGATTTCTTAGGCGAGAAAGAGCAGGCAATATTTTCTGCAATGTTGAAATTATCTGCTGATGGCTCTGCTGTTGATGAATTGAGCGTCTCAAAACTGAGTGGCATCCCAATAAATGAAGTCCTCGGATATAAAACCGGAAATATCATTACCTCAACATGGGAACATTATCAGAAAGAGATTATCGATACTGCCAGAGTACGAGTGATCAAGAAGGTTTCAGAAAGTATCTGTTCAAGCAACCTTTCAGCAGACGCTTTGCTTGAGATGTTCGACTCTGCAACAGAACAAACCAGGAGTCGTTCTATCTTTAAACCGATACCATTACCTGTTTTGATAGAGAATAGTATTACTGAATTGCAGCTACGTGCTGATAGCAAGAAGATGCCAGGTCTTACCACCGGATTCAAGAGTTTAGATCTTGCCTTTGGAGGATTGCAAAAGACCAGGTTGTACTACATCGGGGCAAGACCTTCCCAAGGAAAGAGTACGCTACTGATGAACCTGGCTCTTAACTGTGATGCTCCTTGTATTATCTTCTCTGCAGAATCGAGCGGAAAAGAGATGGCCGATAGGATGATCATTCGTCAAGGAAGAGTAAATAGTCGAAATTACTACAATGGAACGCTGCATGAACAGGATGCAGAAAGAGTGATAACAGCGAGTAGCTTGTTGTTTGAGAAAAAGAACATCATCATTCACGATGAACCAAACATTGCAATCGGACGGTTGGTAAGCATTGCTCATGATGCGAAACGGTATAATAAAGTCGAAGTTGTTTTCATCGATTATATTCAACTGCTTTCTTACAGCGATGCAAGTAGACCAAAAAATGAACAAGTATCAGAGGTTTCCAAACGATTGAAGCAACTTGCACGAGAGTTGAATGTACCGGTTATCTGTGCAGCACAACTCCGAAGGGATGCAGAAGGAAAAAAGCCACAGCTTTCTGATTTTTCTGATTCAACACAAATTGAACGTGATGCAGATGTAGCAATCATGATCTACAACATTATGGACCCGGATGGAACTGTTGAAGTGGGGAGAGAAACTTATCTTTGCATCCAAAAAAATAGGGATGGCCAACTTGAAGATGTGCGGGTGGATTTCTTGCCACAATTCATGCATTTCCAAGAATCAACCAACTATTCTAAAAGCCGATGATGCACACGGTTTTTTAGAGAAACGAAGAAGCTGGGAGGATTAGTAGAACAATGTCAGAGACGAAAGAAATATCCAACCCGTCTTGGGAACGGCAGGAAGGCGAATCATCAAAAGCGTATGCTGCTTTTTGTATATACCGAGATTATGGGGTTGATCGTTCGATAGCGAAAGTAGTGCAAATGTATGGCGAAAACGGTACATCAAAGGCGCAGTTGTTTCGTTGGTCCTCAAAATACTCATGGGTTCAGCGATGTAATGGCTTTGATACTTTCACAGAGCAACAAAGAAGGAAAGAAATAACAGCATATAGGCAGAAGATGTCAGAAAGGCATGCTCAGAATGCAAGAGCAATCCAGGAAAAGGCATTGTATGCTCTCAAGAATGTTGATCCTTCAACATTGTCGAATTCTGAACTGTTGAAATACCTGGAATCAGGAATGAAGATCGAGAAAGAAGCTATAGGATATTTGCCAGTACCAGAAGAAACCCCTGTGCTAATTAAGGAACGTGCTAAAGAGAACAAGATGGCAGATGACTTGCTTGCTCAGGTTGATATGTTTCTGAGTAAGTTTGGGAAGCCGTCGCAATCTGAAGAATTACATGATAGAAATGATTCAGACTAGTCAGGTTTGGTTTAATAATTCGAATTTATAAAAGTTTGAACTCTTAGATAAAAGTCTCAAACGTCTAGCATCATGCCCGTTTGAATATATGTTTGAAAATTTCAAGTACCAGAAATAAATTTTGTTGACATAAGACATAAACTGATAATATCGTTACAGTCAGGTTATGTCATTTTAGTTTGCATCTTTCTGGAACCAATTATGAGGCTTGTCAGAAATGTAGTATCTGTATGGAATTTCACCAAGGAGTTGCTTATGGAAGTACATGGAAAAGTAAGTATTAGTGGAGGGGCGCTCCTACTGTGGAGGACGTTTTGAACGTTTCCTGAGGCTACGGCTTAAGACAAGAGGATGATTGATTTCAGAGGTGAGATAGGAGCGAAGGGGGTCATACCCCCTCCTCCACAGTACATTACCAAGGAATAGTAATGGGTATTATAAGTGATCTATTTTCCACAATACTTGTTAGGCGGCAAATTGTTTTATCAGGAAGACGACCGAAAGTTGCAAAATGCTTTGGTAAGTGTAGCCTAAGCATGGTACAGTAGTTGCACATTCTCCTAGAAAGGAAAAGGAGAGGGCTTCCCGAC
>NZ_JBFWIJ010000003.1:0-150770 GCF_050256055.1 Sphaerochaeta sp.
AAGGCACGCGTATACGGTATCAGTGATACCGGAAGCAGGGTTGAATTTCTGTTTCTCGAGGAAAACATAGACCATAGTTGGAACGTCATGGTCACCAAAACCAAAAAACAGCATATCGGTAAACAATATACCTTCAGTACCCCGGATGATTCATACCAGAAGAAAGGTTGGATCATTGCAGAAAATGAAGACAGTACGCGTACGATAGCATTCGCACAACCTTTGGATGAATCGTTTTTCCAAACACTCGGGCACGTCCCGCTTCCTCCCTACATCAAGAGGGAGGATGATTTTGCCGATGAAAACCGATACCAGACCGTCTACGCAGAAACCGAGGGTTCCGTAGCCGCTCCGACGGCAGGACTCCATTTCACCAACGAGATTCTGGAATCGATCAGGGATAAGGGATGTACCATAGTCCCGGTCACCCTACATGTTGGTCCCGGTACATTTCTTCCGGTTCGCGCCGAACGGTTGGAAGATCATCACATGCACTATGAACGATATGAGATAAGCCGGGAAAGTGCTGATTTGATCAACCAAGCGAGAAAAGCCGGAAGACCTATTGTAGCTACCGGGACGACCAGCGTCCGAACCTTGGAGAGTGCATATGACCCTACCCAGGATAGAGTCCTCAGTGGGGAAGGGCGGACGAACCTGTTCATCCGCCCTGGGTATCAATGGAAGGTAGTGAACCAATTGTTGACGAATTTCCATACGCCAGAATCGACACTTCTCGTCCTTGTTTCAACATTTGCAGGGAAGAACGCAATCGATGCAGCCTATCGCCATGCCATTGAAAAATCCTACCGATTCTTCAGTTATGGTGATGCGATGTTCATTCGCTGAAAAGCACTTCCCTGATCTTTTGTGAGATTTCATCCTTGCTCAACAGTCCGTCAAGTCTGACAAACGTCACTTCGGGGCCAAGGGAAAGGAAGATTTTCTCATAATTTTCTTTTACCTTGGAAAGAAACTCATGTTTCTCAAAAAGTTCGGAATCATTTCCTCTGCTGTGTATTCTTCTCAGACACTCATCGACGGGAGTATCGATGAAGAAGACATATTGCGGGGAAGGAAATGCATTCAGGCTGGCAATCTTGTCGAAATCGCATTCGACCCCTTGGTATGCCAAGGATGAATACAGGTATCGGTCGCATATCACCAGTTTTCCCGCTTCCAAATCGTGTACCAACCCATACACGGGATTATACAGGTGATCTTCCCTGTCGGCGGCATACAACATGGCAAGCGCCAAGGGAGTGGTGACGATTTGTTTTTGCAATACCGAGCGTACCAAACGCCCAATGGGTTTGTCCGTCGGCTCAAATGTAGCACGACAGTTTCGGTCTGAACGGTCACATGCCTCGGCAAGCAGTTGCATCTGGGTGGTGGTACCCGCTCCGTCCAAACCCTCCAAAACAACAAAATTAGCTAAAACTGATGGCATCTTCATATCTCCTATCCATACCTGTATGGTACGGGAAAAGTGTTCCAAGGTAAATGAGTTTTTCAAATGAGAGGAGGAATCTCCATCGAAGCTCCATGAAAAGAGGTGCCCAAGAACAGACAGATAGGCTATACTGCAACAAAGGTTTGCAGGTACGTGAGATTTCATACGACGCTCAAAGACATCGCCGTTTCCGTCTTGGTTCTCTTGTGTTGTACCATTTTGTGCTTCTATGCAATGGTACAGTTTGGCATACGCAATCCAAGTCAGGTTTTTGCCGATTATGTCGTAGCCAAACTGAATACCTATGGACCGTATACCATCAAGGCACAAGAAATACAACGGACCTATCTCAAGGATCTGGTGATGACCAATGTCTCTCTCTCGCATCAAGATACGGTGGTGGCAGAGGCTCCTCACCTCTCTTTGAAAGGTGGTATTCCCTTGCTGCTTCGCTCGATTCTCTTTGGATCGGAAACGCTTTCTGTGGATGTGAAGTCACCGACGCTTTATTTGGACGACTCGACGATGAGTACTTCCCCAAATCCCACTTCCCCCATACTCAAGTCATGGATGGATGCAAACACCTTCATGCTGGAAGCAGACAATCTTGCTGCAGACATCAAGACCAATGGCGTGGATGCCAATCTCCAGCAAACCGATGTTGCCCTCACATTGAAACAGGATCAAAAGCTTCCCGACCTGGATGCGAAAGCGAAGAAAATCACTGTACAAAACGAAAATGGAACCGTGACCTTGGAACAAACGGATTTGAAATTGCAGCATTCCGGTTCTTTGACCGTCAGCAGCGACTTTGTTTCCTATAAGGATGCCAAGACCGAGGTTTCGTTCGAAAAACTAATTGGTCAAACCTCGCTCTCCAGCCTTTCGCTTGCTGATCAGTCGCTGGATCTTTCCTTTTCCTTGTCAAATCTGAAAACTCAACGTATTGGGATTTCTCTTTCCGTTCCCACCGTTTCCTCTACCATGCTGTTTTCCTCCTCGACCGTCTCAGATGTGAGTCTTTCCTATGATTCCCTGATGCTCGAGTATGGGGCATGGAATCTTCAGATACCGACTTCCACCATCAAGGCGGACATCCAACCGGACACCATAAAAATCGGATTGGTCACCAAGGAAAAACAGCAGATTGAAGCACGCAACCAGAGCAACCAATCTGCCCAGGCAGACTCCCTCATCGTTTCCGCTGTCTATGACCGAAAACAGGATCAGGTGGACGCCCAGCTTTCGCTGGATGCTTTGCAACTTGCCGACCCTCGCCTCAATATCGACCTGAATGCCGTCAAGAGCACTATCCAAATGACTACCCAAGATGCAACATTGCTGCAGGTACGGGCGGACCTTTCAGCAAATAGCAACTTGCAGCTCCCCCTTCAGGATATCCAGTTGCAGTCCCCGGTCCAGCTTTCCTTCAGTTACCGACCCCCTCTACAGAATTTGACCGGGTCCCTTACATTTGCTGCTATTACATCATCATTGGCTGAACAGGATCTTTCTGCACGGTTTGCCTACCAAGGCACCAAGGAGGGAAGCCAGTTGCAGGCTGAGATCGGAATGGGGACCAAGCTGTTGCTGCAATCGGTCTATGACCTTCCCCTCCACGGGAGTGGAACGCTGTCGATTACCGGTAGGTTTGAACAATTCCCGATATCGGTGTTTGCACCGGCAATCGAACGGTATGCGCCATTCATCAAGCCCTACTACCAAACGGGTACCACCATCATTGGAAACCTGAGCTTCCAATCGCAACAAGGAGGAGGCACCGTACTCCCCTTTGACGGCAGGTTGGCCATCGATTTGGCACTCTTGTCGGTAAAGGTCGGCAAATTCTCGCTGGATGCAGGATTCACGTTCCTTTCGGATATCGTCGGGGACTCCGTTCAGATCGACGCCTTGACCTTGGCAACCAGTGGATATCGATTGGCTTTCAATGGATCTACCGAGTTGAACCATTGGCTTCCTCGGGGAACCTTGGACCTATTCAGAACCGACGATGGGCTCCTGCTGGGGACGATGCAATTCTCCGATGTGCCTCCCTCCCAATACCGATTCCGTGCAACAACCCCTTTGGCGGCCACTGCACAAGTGGAAGGGATGATCAGGCGCCAACGGGCAGACTTGCTTGGAGGCGAGGGGACTTTCTCACTCTTGGGGACTTCCTATCCCTTTACATTCACGTTCAATACAAGCAATTTACATTTCACGCTCCAACAAGAACAGCATCTTGGTATAATTTCCTCGTTGGCTCCTCCGGTCACCGTTACCCTTCATTCCGATCGATTGACAATGCCGGATGCAGGGTTCTTTGCAAACGCTTCACTCAGTGGAGATCTCTCCCTGTCCTATGCAACCTTGCATGATTGGCAGGTGCAAAGTACTCTGTTCAAAATCGAGGGGGTGAACTTTGAAGGGAATACGTACAGTCTGCAATCGAGCCTGGAAGCAACGCCGACTTCACTAGCACTGCCCGATCTGGTTCTCAGCGACGGCAAGCTGGCCTATTCCTCTCGATTTCTCTATACAGGATCTGATATTGCATCACTGATCAGCAATGCATTCCATCTTCCATTCAAGGCTTCGTTTGTACTTGATTATGAAAATATTCCCAAAATCGAGGCAGCGATCGTCAGCAAGGACGATGCATTTGACCTTGCACTCAATCTTTCCTCCTTGCAGCTCGATCGATTCAGAGCGAGCCTTGAGGGAACGGTGGTCGATCTTTCGCTGGTCGGATCCACCG
Organism: Sphaerochaeta sp.; assembly: GCF_050256055.1. Lineage (NCBI taxonomy): Bacteria > Pseudomonadati > Spirochaetota > Spirochaetia > Spirochaetales > Sphaerochaetaceae > Sphaerochaeta > Sphaerochaeta sp. The sequence continues at coordinate 4,212 of NZ_JBFWIJ010000003.1, forward strand.
ATCTGAAAACGATCCTCAGCTTGGGAGGGGTGGCAACCGTTCAACGAGGAGAACAGAAGTTCAGTACCAAGATCGATGCGACCTCCGACCTATTCAGATTGTATGACAGTTCCTTCACCATGAAGGATGCATCCTTCAATGGGGATCTTTTGACCATAGGTAAGCAGCAGGCGGAATCAAAGGGGAGAATTGAAACGGTACGGCATCTTTCGTATATCGACCAACCTTCCCATCTCAACTATGGATTGACGATCAAGCTGCCCGAGCTAACCACCTTGTTTGACATTCAGCAGGCAATCAAACCGATTCTTGGAGGAAGACTTGATGCGGAATTGACCCTTTCCGACTTGTTGGTATTAGGGGAGGGTGGTTTTCGTGATGGAACGTATGCATTCTCCTTGGACAAAGGCACGTTACGCTCTGATTCGGATTTGTTGCACGGATCATACGATTTCAAGACGGGGCATCTGCAAGCAGAGGTGGATCCTGCTTTCGGCTTGGGCTTTTCTTTGCAAGGATCTGTTGATCCTTCCGATTTCAACCTGAAGGTCTCAGCCATTCATTTCCCGCTTGCCCTATTGAACCGTACCTTCCTCAAACCGATATTCTCCTTCCTTGACGGGACCGCACAAGGTGAGGTATTGATCGGCGGCACCCTGCAAAAACCTCTGCTGTACGGGCAATTGTATGTCGATTCCTCGCGTATGCAGCTGTTCTGGTTGCCTGAGGATGTCATTACCATGAAAAATGCCAGTGCCACCATCGATGGGAGCAGGATGATCATTCCAAGGATTCCTTTCTTTTCCACGAACAAAATCACCGGAAAGACCGTCCAAGGGTACGGCTATATGGGTGCGATCATGAACGGCTGGCAATTGGATACATACGAAATCCATGCCGACAGTAAGCAAGAGATGGTCTATGTCTGGCTTCCCATGCAGAACTTTGATGCTGACATCCGCACCTACGCAGGAGGGACCTTCAATCTGACCGGGAAGGGATTCGAGACATGGTTGTCCGGCTCTGTACAAATCCAGGATACCACCATGACCCTCGGGATCAAGGACCTTCCCTACTGGTATGAGTCAAACAACCTGACCAGCACGGACTTCACCGTCACTACGGGAAAGAATGTGACATTCTTCTATCCGAATACGCCCAACCCATTCATCAAGGCTACCATTACGGAGAACCAGGCTATTTCCTTCGCTTACGACCACATCACCGACGCATTCAACATTGACGGAAACCTGAGTTTCCGAAGTGGTGAATTGTACTATTTCCAAAAGAACTTCTTCATAACCGAGGGATCCTTGGCCTTGCATACCGATGCCTTGACGGGAAAGAACCAGATCCAGCCGACGATCAATCTTCGGGCAAAACTATCCGACTTTGATGCAAATGGAAATCGTGTCGACATTTTCTTGGTGCTGCGTGATTCCGGACTCACCAATTTGAATCCCCAGTTTGAATCGATTCCTGCAAAAAGCGTGAATGAAATTCTGGAGATACTGGGGCAATCGATCCTGCCCACCGGTGCCTATGGACAGGTCAATCTGTACAGCGTAGCCAGTCTTGCTGCTGCAGCTACCGACGTGGCTGGACGTCTTGGGTATCTGGACCTCGGTCAGACTACGCTGCTCACCGAATCGATACGCACCTCTTTGGGACTTGATATGTTCAGTCTGAGAAGCAACATTCTGCAGAACATTTTGTTCGATGCCCTTCCCGGGGCGAATCTGGGAACAACCTTGACCCCGTTGGCCCGATATTTGAACAATACTTCCATTTTCATGGGCAAATACATCGGCAAACAATTCTTCCTGCAGGCTTTGGTCCACCTCAGTGCCATGGACCGTACAAAGGTGACCAGATCATTCATCTCACCTGATCTTTCGCTCGACCTTGAATTATCGTTGGATTGGGAAAATCCGTTGGGTACCTTCTCATTCTTTACGCAACCGAACGAGTTGTCGTTCACCACTATTTTGGATACCATTGGTTTTAGTGTAACCAAACGCATTGTTTTGCGTTAGACACTTGATAGAGGAGACATCATGGATAAACGCCTTCTGCGTCGGCTGGGCATGGCCGCCCTCATACTGCTGTTTGCAACCCTTTCGCTTTCTGCTGCTGAGACCGACCCTTGGTACATCGGCAAGCGCATTGCATCCTTTACCAATACAGGATTGCAGAATGTTCCGGAAACAACCGTACTGGACATCCAATACAAATATGTAGGCAAGCCGTTCACAGACGAATTGTTCAACCAACTCCAAGGCGAGTTGTATGGGTTGGAGGATTTCTCTTACTTTCTCGCTGAAGCCAAACGGGCGGGAGAGGGAAACAACGAACTTGAAATCGCCATGACGTTTTATGAGCTGCCTTTCATAAAGACGGTGAGCATCACCGGCAATGATGGGATCAAAACAAAAGACATCGAGGGTGTCCTTGTTGCAAAGCAAGGCAGTTTCCTCAACGACCAGAATATCGAACTTTCCAAGCAGAAAATCCTCTCTCTCTACAAAGAAAAGGGATATGCTGATGCATCGGTGGAGAGCGAATACACCACCGACGATGCAACCAATACCGTATCCTTGCATTATACGATAGTGGAAAATCAACAAAAGCGCATCGGTCAGCTCGTATTCGAGGGTAATACCAATGTTGCCTCTGATGTGCTGTCCAAGCAATTGGATTCGAAGACGGTCAGTTATTTCAATGCCGGATATTACAACCCGCTTACCATCGATACGGATAAACAGAAAATTCTGACATATTACCAAAGCAAGGGCTATATCGATGCCAAGATTGTTTCCGTACGTACCGAAGATATCACCACCGAAGGAGACAAATATACCAAGCTCAGGGTTGTCTTCACCGTTGAGGAAGGGGAACAGTGGTTTTTCGGCGGCATCCAGGTTGAAGGCAACACCGTCTTCACCGATCAACAGTTCCAATCCTTGATCAATATGCAGAAAGGCGCCGTTCTGGATGCATCACGGGTGCAACAGGAAATTACGGCAGTGACTGACCTGTATTGGAACAACGGGTATATCTTCAACCTCATATCCACCGATATGGTCCGTAACGAAGCTGACAAAACGGTGACCTATATTTTGAAAGTACAGGAAAACCAGCAGGCGGTGATCGAGGACATACGGATCGAGGGTCTGACGAAAACCAAGCCCTATGTTTTTGAGCGTGAGCTTACGTTCAAAAAAGGCGATATTTTTTCAAAACAAGAACTTATCCGCAGCGCCCAGAACATTTACAACACCTTGATAGTCACCGATGTGAAGTTTGATATCATCAATGGTACGGAACAAGGGAAAGTCATTCCTGTCTTTACGGTCACTGAGGGCAACCAGATGGATATCCAGTTCGGGGCGACCTTCGGGGGCAATGTTGATGGATTTCCTGTCTCCGGTTTCCTACAATGGTCGGATAAGAATCTGGCGGGAACGGGCAGGGACCTCTCGATTTCCACCAACCTCAGCCCCGATTCTCAGACCGTTTCGCTTGCATTCAATGACGGCTGGTTCAAGAACTGGCGTTGGTCGAATGGATTCAGCTTCTCCTTCGAACGGAGCATCAAGGATTCCACACTGCAGCGGGGTATCGGAAGCGACTACTATACCGGTCATGATGCAACGAATCCCGAGGATAATCCGTTCCCCTACGGGTATGAAAGTTATGCGAGTTATGTTGCCGCCAACCAGGCATTGCCGGCAGCCCGTTACTTGATGACGTACACATATTATCGACTTTCCTTGGGCTACAATACCGGGTACACCTTCATGTTCAAGCCTGGTGCACTGACCATCGGTGGAGGATTGTCCATTGGTTTGAACTATGCCGATTACGACAAGAACCTGTACGATCCCTACGAACAGTTGATCTACCGGTATGGTCAGGGTTGGAAATTCAGCAATCGTTTGACCCTCTCATTTGCGTGGGACGGCAGGGATCGCATCGAAAATACCAGCAAAGGATACTACCTCAGCCAAGGGTTCACCTATGCAGGAGGTATTCTGGGAGGGCTTTCCAACTATATCAGGTCCAATTCCTCTGCAAGTGGATATTTTACATTGTTCACCTTCAAGCTTGACGATCAACCGGCCAACGTCGTCTTCGGCGTGACCAGCAGCGTCAGCGCCATGTTCAAGCAATACTACCAGAATTACAACACGGGTGTTTGGGGTTGGTATGATGCGAAGGAAGGGGCAACACGGTATGAGATGTTGTACATCGACGGGATGAACATCGCACGGGGCTTCTCGGTTGTCTATGATCAATCGTTCCTCTGGGACAATCAGATTTCTATCAGCTGGCCGTTGGCCAGGAATGTACTTTCTGCTGAAATCTACGCCAGTGCCACTGCAGTGAGTCCCGACTTGCAGAATCTTTCGTTTAAAGATCTCGGTTGGTATTTCTCTACCGGTATTGGAGTGAAACTGAAAGTGCCTGGATTCCCCCTCGGCTTGTATCTGGTCAAGAATGCAAGTTATCTGGACAATACATTTGCATGGGATGGAGGAACCATCTTCAAGGGAAGCAGTGAAACCAGTGGCTTGAAACTTGTCTTGGCCATCACCACCACCTTGTATTGAGCCGTATGGAAAAAGCAGAAACGTTGACCCCCATGATGATCCAGTATCATCAGATCAAGGAACAACATCAGGATACCGTCCTTTTCTTCCGCCTTGGAGATTTCTATGAAATGTTTGAGGAGGATGCAGTGGAGGTATCCCGACTGCTTAATTTGACGCTGACCAAACGAAACGGACAGCCGATGTGCGGCATCCCCTACCATGCGGCGAAGGTATATCTGAAACGGCTGCTTGAGGCGGGGAAAAAGATCGCCATCTGCGAACAGACGCAGTTGAGTCAGGGAAACCGACAGTTGGCCCAACGGGAAGTGGTGCAAGTGGTCACTCCTGCTACGGTGGTCGAGGACGATTTCCTCCAGGCTGACCGGGACAGTTTCATTCTGTCCATCGCATTTTCCAAAAAGAGCCTTTCGGTCAGTTATGCGGATATTACCAGCGGTCAGTTCTTCCTGCGCACTGTGTTGCTTGATGACCGATTCAATCATCTTGCTTCAGTATTGGCTCAAGTCGGTCCCCGTGAAATCCTCGTGAATGAGGACGATTATTTTCTCCATCAGGATTTTCAGACATTGCTTGACACGTACCCGGCCATGGTTACCAAGCTTCCATCTTGGCATTTTTCCCGGGACAAAGCATATGAACGACTTTGCAAACAAATAGGCACCACTTCATTGAAGGCCTTCGATCTCGAGCAGAACGACCCCATCCTTGGGAGCGCCGGAGCCCTTTTGTGGTATATCCAGGAAACCGCCAAAACCAGTCTGGACCAGATCCAGCGCTATGAAGTGGTGGGAGAGGAAACATTACTCAGCATCGATGAGGCGAGCAGGAAAAGTCTCGAATTGTTGACGAACCTCAATGATGGAACGAAAGCTTTTTCCTTGTTCAGTGCCATTGATGCGACGCTGACCAGCATGGGCGCGCGGACACTTAAACGATGGATTACCAACGTTCTGACCGATCTGAGCCAAATACAATTCAGGCAAGACTGGGTCACCCTGCTGTATGAGGACCGTTCTGAGTTGGGGCGCATACGTTCCCATCTCAAGCAGGTTCTCGACCTGCAGCGGCTTACCAGCAGGATTGCAATGAATCGCCACCTTCCCAAGGATCTGGTGGGAATCGCCCAAACGGTGCAGTCCTTTTTCCAGATCATAGACCAACGGTATCAAACGCTGCTGGGACAACAGTTGGACCAAAGCGTTCTCGCTTTATTGGTCGATCTTGTCCAGCGCATCCAGCGTGCAATCAACACAGAATGCCAAGGATCGTTTGAGGAAGGAAAAGTCATCCTGACAGGCTATGACCAAGTGCTTGACGAACTGCGTTCCCATAAGGCGGGAGGAAAGCAGCTGCTCTCTGCGTATTTGGAAAAAGTTCGTGAGCAGACCGGTATCACGACCCTGAAACTTTCTTCCAATAAAATTCTCGGGCATTATCTGGAAGTATCGAAAGCGCAAGCTGAAAGGGTTCCTGCAACCTTCTATCGAAAGCAGACGCTGGTAAACGCAGAACGGTTCACCAGTGATGAATTGATCGCCTGTGAACAAACCATTCTCCAAAGCTCGTTTGAGGCGGAGAAGCGGGAACGCGATGTCTATGAACAATTGGTATCCGATACCCGTTCCTTACAGCAGGTTCTGCTATCCATCAGTACATTCCTCAGCGATTTGGATTGTCTGCAATCCTTGGCGTCGACGGCCATCACCCATGGATATTCCAAACCTGAATTCGTTGAGGAGGATGTGATGGAAATCATCGGAGCCCGACATCCCGTGGTTGAACAACATCTTCCTGTCGGCGCTTTTGTGGCGAATGATCTTACCATTGGGAGTACGGGAAAACGATTCTGCCTGATCACCGGGCCGAACATGGCCGGCAAATCAACATTCCTCAGGCAGACTGCGCTCATTGTCCTGCTGGCCCAGATGGGCAGCTACGTTCCGGCGGTAAAAGCGCGGCTCTCACTGGTAGACAGACTGTACTGCCGCGTCGGAGCAAGTGACAATCTGGCTCGAGGGGAATCCACGTTTCTCGTGGAAATGCAGGAAGCGGCGCATATCCTGCGTACGGCAAGTCGCCGTTCTTTGGTCATCATCGATGAGCTGGGACGGGGAACCAGCACCCAGGATGGGATGTCGATTGCTTATGCAGTCATGCAGCAGCTGTTGGACATGGGCAGCAAGACGCTGTTCGCCACGCATTATCATGAGTTGGCCAGAATCGATACTTCGGCTATTCAACTGTTGACTTTGCAGGTGAGTGAGAACAATGGGGAGGTCAGATTCCTCCGTCGGGTAATCGAAGGAATCGCCAACAGTTCCTATGGTCTGAATGTCGCAAAAATGGCGGGAATCAGCCGTGAGGTGCTCAAGATGGCACGTTCTTTCCAGAAACAACATTTCGCTGAATATGATCTGGCATCCCAACAACCTGATTTGTTCAGCATTGCCGATGAACCTTCGCAATTTGATGAGCAGCAGATTGAAGTGCTTTCACAGATCGAGTCATTCTCCATTGAACAATCATCACCTTTGGATGCGCTCATATTTTTGAAAAAACTCCAGGAGACGCTGAAGCATCTCGTGTGAAATTCCACCTTGCAGTGTATGTGGTGCGTCTATTGCGGTCGACTCTCCGATGCAAGGCTCTGTCCTTCCTGCCATGCCTTGCTCTCTTCGTTGTCCTATGCTTCGGCGTATGACCAACGATGCAACGTCTGTTCTGCTCCGGTTCTGGACAGTGTGTATCCCTGTCCGATATGCAACGAACATGTGTATGCGTACGGTCCGTACGAAGGAATCCTGTCATCCTGCATCCGCTTGTATAAACATCAGGGACAAAAGGCGCTCGCCCCGGTTTTGGCTTCTTTGTTTGAAACAATGCTGATTCCACGGGACGATATCCTTCTGGTGCCCATTCCCTCATCTTCCAGCGGGAAACGCCTGCGCGGGTTTGATCAAATGGCATTGCTCGCCTCCATTACGGCCAAAAATCTGAAGGTACCGTATCTACGGATGTTCTCGCAAACAGAGCGGCAATTCTATACGTTGTTGGGGAGGACTCAGCGGCTGGAGCAACATCATCTTCGCCTCAATGACGTGAACAATGATAGATTTCGTCGATTGATGGATGTCGGCTTAACGCCGGTCATCCTCGATGATATCTATACCACCGGCAATACCGCTCGCCAAGCATACGCATTGCTCCAACAAAAATTCGGTGTTTCCTGTACCATCTGTGTACTCTCGAGAGCCTGAAAGATCCCGATATGTTGACAAAAGGATTGCAAGTGCATAAGATACATGCAGGATTAGTTGTTTATTGGGGGATCGCCGGAAGGTGCATCCCTTTTTTATGAGTTTTTATTAGGAATACAATGTTAGGAACAGGAATACAAAACACCGCACTCTTCTTGGAGTACGAACCCTTGCTCAGGGATATGGGCATCATCCTCGTGGATATCAACCGTATTGATCGTGGAAAAACGGTGAGTGTCTCCATCATCATCAAGGCTGCTGAACAAGAGGTTAGCGTCGACCACTGTGCACAGGTGTACCGCCTTGTGTATCCAAGGATGGAATTACAGTTGGGTGAGCGTGATCTGCAGCTGGAGGTGAGTACACCGGGGTTGCAGCGGACACTCAAGGATGTCTATGAATTCAGCTTGTTCCGCGGAAAGCGGGTACGTTTGTATGATACGAGCAAAGAAGCGTGGGTGAGCGGCATCATCGAAACTAGCGATGAGCACAGTGTAACGCTTTCTCATGCATATATTGAGGATACAACAGAGATGCAGGAAACACAGGTTGTGGAGTTTGCCGTGATCCAGAAGGCAAAGCTCGACTATAGATGGGAGGACAATTCACATGGCAACTGAAATTGGTGACGCTATCCGAAGTATGGTAGCGGAAAAGAACATTTCCGAAGAGCTGGTCATCAGCACCATCGAGGATATACTTCGTGCAGCGTACAAACGAAAATTCGGTACCGATGAGAATGCCGTCATTGAGTTCAGTGAGGATTATACCACCGTTGAACTGTCGAGCCGACGTAAGATCGTAGATGATGACAATTGGTATAATGAAGTGACGGAAATTCCGTTCAGTGAAGCCCAGGAAATCCACGAGGACTGTGAAATCGGCGATGAACTGCTCATTCCCGTAGACCTCAGGGAATTCGATCGCATCAGTGTCCAAAGTGCAAAACAACGTGCGCATCAGAGTTTTAGGGATATCCAAAAGGATACTCTGTACAGCGAGTACAAGGCAAAGGAAGGACAGTTGATCATCGGCTACTACCGCAGACAGATTCCCAATGGTGACATCTATGTCGACATCGGGACGACCGAGGGCATCCTTCCGCGTCGCAACCAGTCCAGTCGTGAGAGTTACGGTAGCAACGACAAGATTAAATGTTATGTGGAAAAAGTAGAGAAAGCGGAGCGTGGGCTTCGTGTGGTACTTTCCAGAACCAGTCCTGAATTGATCCGCAAACTCTTTGAGGTTGAGGTTCCTGAGATTGCACAGAATCAGATTGACATCATCAAGATTGTACGAGAGGCTGGGTATCGGACGAAGGTGGCCGTAGCATCCCGCAATGATGACATCGATCCGGTCGGAGCTTGCGTCGGGTTGAAGGGAAATCGAATTCAGACTATCATGAGTGAAATTGAAGGCGAGAAGATCGATATCCTTCGGTACGATCCGAATCCTGTCAACTACATCCGCAATGCACTTTCCCCCGCACAGGTCAAGGATGTAGTGGTTCTGGACAAGAACATCTACCATGCTGTTGCGATCGTAGAGGACAGTCAGCTTTCCCTGGCGATCGGTAAACAGGGGTTGAACGTTCGTTTGGCCAATAAACTGGTTGACTGGATGATCGACGTCAAGACCCAGGCTCAATTCGACGAGATGGATATCGCCAAGGAAGCACGGAGCCGTGCAGAAAGCATCTTCATGGAAGAAGAACCCTTCTTTGCAGAGGAAGCGGAAACAGCCGGGGAAGTTGAGATTCCTGTACAGTCGGAAATTCCGGCGGAAGTGGAAACGTTTGTTGACGAAGATGAGATTGCCTTGTCAGAACTCCCCTTGGATGAACTTCTTTTGAAGAAATTGCAGTTCCACGATGTGTACAGTGTTGAGGAATTCATCAACCTTACTGATGAGGAGCTTGCTGGATTCGGTGATTTGACGGAAGAAGAGATCATTGCAATCAAGGATACGATCAACGAGTATGTAGATATCGTTGAGGATGAAGAAGATGGAGAAACCGAATATGTTTGCCCCAATTGCGGTGCTTCCATCACGATGGATATGACTGTGTGCCCGAACTGTGGTACAGGTCTGGCATTTGAGGTAGAGTAATACCATCCAAGAGGAAATAATGACGGAAGAGAATAATAAGCCTAAAGCAACACTGATCAAGCACGTAGTGACACCCTCGGAAAACCAGAATCGGGAAGAACAGAAGGCACCGGCCAAGGAGCAGGAGTCCAAGCTGAAGACGCCGGAAAAACGTCGCGTAGTTGTAGTGAAGAAAAAAGTGGTGGTGGTGAAGCCACAACCTCGTGTTGAATCCGAACGATCCAATGAGGAACCTGTTACCCAGAAAGAGGAACAAACTTCTCCCAAACAGGAGGAGCGGGCCACGCATGCTCCCTCACGACAGGGGAATGCACGAAGAGTTCCTCGTGGTGTCTCCGACAAGCTTTCCGCTTCACCGTTGCATACCGGTCCGGTTGTGATCAGACCAACCAATCTTCCGCCTGTTCCCAATCAAGGGCTTACCGTCAAGGATCAGGCAGAGTTGCAGACAAAGAATCCTGAGGCTCTTGCAACGCCGCAAAACACACCGGTACCCAGTGTCGGACCTCGCATAGCAGGTACCGTTGGTGGCCGTCCTGCCCCAGGCAGCCGACCTCCTTACCAAGGTAATCGCCAGAATAATTACCAAGGACAGAACAATCGTTACCAAGGTCAGGCGCCCAATCGAAACAGTTCATATCAGGGACAAGGGCAAGGACAGGGTACACAACCTCCTCGTCAAGGTGGCGGCGGCTATCAAAGCAGACCTCCGTTCCAGGGACGGCCTCCCTATCAAGGGAGACCGGGCCAAGGTGGTCCCGGTGCCGGTGGACAGCGTCCTGGTGGATTCAGACCTCAAGGTGCAGGGGGGAGACCTCCCTTCGGCCAGCGTCCAGCCGGTGGCGGAAGACCGGGTTCGACTGCTCCCTCACAGGAAATGGACGGGTTGAACCAGAGGACTCCTAAGAAAACCTTCAACAAGAAAAAGGACCAAGCATCGTATAAGAAACGGAATGCCGAGGAAGAGAAGGAATTCCAGATTCAGAGACGCAAGGAACAGGCGGCTGCAAAATTGGCTTCCGTTCCCAAGACCATCGACATGATGGAAGTGATCACCGTCAGTGATCTTGCAAAGAAGATGAATCTGAAGGCCAGTGAAATCATTGCCAAATTGTTCAAGATGGGCATGATGGTCACCATCAATCAACAGATCGACTTCGATACTGCCGCCATCATCTGCAGTGATTACAATTGTGATGTACACTTGGTTTCCTTGTACGATGAGACCTTGATTGCAAGCGAACCTGATGTTGAGGATGATTTGGTTGACCGCGCTCCGATCGTAACCGTCATGGGTCACGTCGACCACGGTAAGACGAAGTTGCTTGATGCCATTCGATCCACCAAGGTTGCAGAAGGCGAGTTTGGTGGAATCACTCAGCATATCGGTGCTTATAAAGTGAACCTTCCTGGAAAGGGCGATGTCGTCTTCCTTGATACTCCGGGTCACGCAGCATTCTCCATGATGCGTGCTCGTGGTGCGCAGGTTACCGACATTGTCATTCTGGTTGTTGCCGCCAACGATGGGGTGATGCCGCAGACTCGTGAAGCCATCGACCATGCACGAGCTGCCAATGTTCCCATCATTGTTGCCATCAACAAGTGCGATCTCCCCGAGGCAAAGCCAGAGCGTGTCATGCAACAGCTTTCCGATCTCGGTCTGATGCCTGAGGAATGGGGCGGACAGACTTTGTACTGCCAGATTTCGGCACTGAAGAAGATTGGTATCGACGAGCTGTTGGACACTGTCTTGCTGCAGGCGGAGATGCTTGAGTTGCGGGCGAATGCAGACTGTAGGGCAGAAGGAAAGATCATTGAAAGCCGCATCGACCAAGGAAGGGGAATTGTAGCCTCGGTATTGGTCCAGAGGGGAACACTCCGCCAAGGCGATTATTATGTAGCAGGCATTTATCCCGGCAGAGTCAGGGCTATGTTCGATGACAAGGGAAGAAAGATTGAGGAAGCGGGTCCGTCCACTCCGGTTGAGATCATCGGATTGTCCGATATTCCCGGTGCAGGTGATCCGTTCCAGGTTACCGAGGACGAACGACAAGCTCGTCAGGTCGGAACAAAACGGCAGGAACTTGAACGGTTGGGTGACAGCCGCAACGTCAAGAAGGTTACCCTGGACAATCTGTATACCAAGATCAAGGAAGGGGCGATCCAGGAATTCAATGTCATCATCAAAGGTGACGTACAAGGATCGGTCGAAGCCCTCCAGGGTTCCCTTGAGAAACTGTCCACCGACGAAATCCACCTCAATGTCATCCGCGCAAGCGCCGGTGCCATCATTGAGAGTGACATTACCTTGGCCAGCGCCTCTGATGCATTGGTCATTGGTTTCAATGTCAGACCGACTCCCAGGGCACAGGCACTTGCAGACCAGGAAAAGATCGAGATACGCAAATACAATATCATTTATGATGTGGTGGATGATATCCGATTGGCCATGGAAGGCATGCTTAGTCCTGAAGTACGGGAGATTGAAATCGGAACCGTTGAGGTGCGTGACACCTTCAAGGTACCCAAGGTGGGAACCATCGCAGGATGTATGGTCACCAAGGGCAAGATCAAACGCAACAGCCTGGTCCGAGTCATCCGTGATTCCATCCAGCTCAATAGCGATATGATCCGAATCTCCAGCCTGAAACGGTTCAAGGATGATGCCAAGGAAGTTTCCGAAGGATTCGAATGTGGTGTCGGACTTGAGAATTTCAATGACTTGCGGGTCGGCGACATCCTTGAGGTTGTGGAAACCGAGGAAGTGGCTCGGAAACTCGAAAGCAACGGGAATGTATGAGTGAATATAGTCAGAAACGAATAGAGGCAAGACTTTCCGAGGCAATCAGTACGCTGATTGTCACCGGGGAGATTAAGAATCAACAGGTAAGTACACTCTGCTCGGTGAGCAGGGTGGAACTGTCGCAGGACAATGCGTATGCAACGGTTTTCATTTCCTCCGTGCTCGATGAGGAGACCTTGGAAAGAAGTGTTGCAGCGTTGCAGAAAGCCAGCGGTTTCATCCAAAAGCGGGTGGGATCGTTTTTGAAGACTCGAAACACTCCGGTGCTGAAATTCAAGGTGGATACCTCCTTGAAGGAAGGGCTGAAGATTAACGCCCTGATCGATACTTTGGTGGAAGATGGGAACAAACGCTAGTATTCTGTTGATCAAAAAGGCCGGTTCGATAACCAGTTTTTCCTCCTTGAATGCAATCAAGCGTACGGTTGATCCGAAAGTCGGACATGCCGGTACGCTTGATAAGTTTGCAGAAGGATTGTTGATTGTGCTTACCGGCAGCATGACCAAATTGAATGTATTGTTCTCTTCCATGGACAAGAGTTATCGGGCGACCATCCATTTCGGGATGGAAACCGACACCCTCGATCCCGAAGGGGAGGTGATCGCTACGTCCCCGATTCCTTCCTATGAAACCGTCAAAGAGGCAATTTCGCATTTCCTTGGACCTCTTGAGCAAGCGCCGCCCCAATACAGTGCCTTGCATATCGGAGGAAAGCGGGCCAGCGATCTCGCACGAAAGGGTAAAGTAGTGGAAATGGCGAAACGTCCCATCACGGTGTATGAGTTCACCCCGATCAAGTATGAGGATGGAGTGTTGATCGCCGATATTTCCGTATCCAAAGGAACCTACATCCGCTCGATTGCCCGGGACTTGGGTCTTGCCTGTAATTCGCGTGCATATCTTTCTGCTTTGGTACGTACAAGAATCGGTCCGTATCATCTTGATGAAGCGGTTGACCCAAAACAAAAGGAAGCGGTGCTTGCGTCCCTTGCCAATACGGACGAATACATGAAACGTGTGCAGAACCTGAGTTTACTTGAAGTTCCTAATCATGAACTGTTTCAACTTTCCAATGGAACATTCCCTCGATCCTATCGATTTATCCGGGAAAATGAGGGAAATCAATATGGCGCGCTCTACAGCCGGGATGGTACACTGCGAGCAGTAGCTGATCTTACAAGACACAAGCTCATCGCCCAAATCCATCCATTTCGAAAGGAGGAAGAGTCTTGAAACGTTACGATTTCATGCATCTTTCAACCCATCCCGTTCTCTGGCAGCAACCGATGGTGGTTTCCATCGGCGTTTTTGACGGACTGCATCGCGGTCATATGTCCATTCTTTCTGCTTGTACGGAATTGGCCGTCAACAATGGATGGGAGAGTATGGTGATAACCTTTGATAAAAACCCGAAAATGGAGATGCACAGTCAACCCTATCATTCTCGGTTATCAAGTGATGCACAAATTGAGGAAATCCTTATAAATATTGGTGTTGACCATATGGTTGTCATTGACTTTTCTCCCGATTTCAGTAAACTCACAGCTGAGGAGTTCCTAACTTTGGTTTGTGCTTTTTGCCAAGTCAAAGCGATGGTTGTCGGTGAGGATTTCCGCTGCGGTGCCCCGGCTTCAAGTGCCGGACCTGTTCAGCTGCAGGAATATCTATCCCGATTGTCGCCAGGTGCCTGTGTCAAAATTCCTCCTTTCGTCCGTACAGGAGAAGGGGAGGTTACCTCAAGTACCTTGGTGCGTAAAAAACTTCTTGAGGGCGCTTTGGAAGAAGTCCAGAGTATGCTCGGCAGACCGTATGAGTTGGACTTGGCCGCATATCCGTCCAAGTTTACCGAAGATGGTTTGCTGTATCGCACGGCATCCTTCATGCAGCTCTTGCCTGCATCAGGGGTGTATGATGCCGCTTTGTTGCTTTCCGATGGTGAACTTGCTTCAGTGACGGTTCATATTGGTGAACAGGAACTGTTTATCGAGAGCAGGAATGCGTTTGCAGATTGGCAGACTGTGCGTACAAATAGACTTAGCATTTTTGCTAAGAGGAGTGTTTCATGATCTCTAAGGAACAGAAACAGGAAATCATCACCAAATTCGGTGGTGATGCCAAGAACACCGGTTCGACTCAGGCTCAGATCGCCTTGCTTACCGCTCGCATCAACGACTTGCAGATTCACTTCAAGAAAAATCCGAAGGATCATGCAGGTACGAGAGGCTTGCTCTTGATGGTCGGCCAGCGCAGAAGGCTTCTCAAGTACTTGAGAAACAATGACATCGAAGCCTACCGCGCTCTGATCGCCGAACTCGGTCTGAGAAAGTAATCGTGGTGTTGCATTCGTAGGATTTGTGAATAGCTCCGATGGCTTTTCAGGCTGTTGGAGCTATTTTGCATTGTAGACAAAGAACTGAAAAGAACGAAGAAAGGAACAAGAAGATGGAAGTTAAAAAAATTTCTGTACGGATCGGCAATTCCGATCTGGTTTTTGAAACCGGAAAAATTGCCAAGCAGGCAAACGGTGCCGTGTATGCCCAGTATGAAGGCAGCGCAGTCATTGCAACGGTTTGTTGTGGAAAGGAGCCGAACGAGGCTCTGGATTATGTACCCTTGAGTGTTGAATATAATGAGAAATATTACGCGGCCGGCAAAATCCCCGGTGGGTTTCTCAAGCGAGAGTCCCGCCCCAAGGATAAGGAAATTCTGGTCAGCCGCTTGATCGACCGCCCGATGCGTCCTCTGTTCGACAAAGCGTTTGGACGAGAGATCCAGGTTGTACCTACGGTAGTCTCCTCCGACATGAACAATACCCCTGACATCATTGCAATCAATGCCGCCAGTGCAGCTGTCACCATCAGTGACATTCCCTTCAACGGCCCGATTGCAGCAGTGCGCATTTCCCTGGTGGATGGGAAGTATATCGTCAACCCCACGTTCAGCCAGATTGAAAAATCAAGCCTCGACATCGTGGTTGCCGGAACCCTTGATGGGATCAATATGGTTGAGGGTGGTGCAAAGGATGTAAGTGAAGAGTTCATGCTGGAGGCAATTGCCACCGCACAGCCGGTCATCACCCAACTTTGCGATGCTCAGCTTGAATTGAAAAAGATTGCTGGCAAGGAGAAGCTGCCGGTCATCAAAACCACGGTTGACCTCTCCTGGCTTGAACCGGTGAAGGAATACGCGTATCCCTTGATCAAGGAAGCTTCGTTCGTCAAAGGCAAGATGGAGCGCTATGCGGCTTTGGCTGTGGTGCATCAGCAGGTTCGTGAGAAGTTCGCTGAGTTGATCGAAGAGGATTCCAAGCGCGACGGACAGGTCGATGGACTCTTTGAGGATCTCGAGTACGAAATCCTTCGCTCTTCCATCCTCAACGATGGAATCAGGACCGATGGTCGCAAGGTCGACCAGATTCGTCCCATCACCTGTGAGGTTGGACTGCTGCCCCGTACCCATGGATCGGCTTTGTTCACGCGCGGTGAGACCCAGAGCTTGGCGGTGACTACCCTCGGGACTGCCAGTGACGAACAGATGTTCGACACCATCGATGGGGAGAAGACATTCAGTTCCTTCATGCTCCATTACAACTTCCCTCCGTACAGTGTAGGGGAGACTGGAAGGCTTACCACCGGCCGGAGAGAGATCGGGCATGGACATCTGGCCCAACGGGCTTTGGAAGCGATTGTACCTTCCAAGGATGTGTTCCCGTACACGATCCGTGTTGTCAGTGAGATCATGGAGTCCAACGGAAGTTCCTCGATGGCCTCTGTTTGCGGTGGATGCCTTTCCTTGATGGATGCCGGTGTTCCCATCAAGAAGCCGGTTGCCGGTATTGCAATGGGTTTGATCACCGAAGGTGCCGACTATGCCAAGTATGTGGTACTCAGCGATATCCTCGGAGAAGAAGACCATCTTGGTGACATGGACTTCAAGGTGACCGGTACCCGTGACGGTATCACAGCCTTCCAGATGGACATCAAGATTGCCGGTGTTACCCCTGAGATCATGAAAAAAGCCCTTGAGCAGGCTCAGAAGGGAAGATTGCATATTCTTTCAATCATGGAAGGAGCTCTCAAGACTTCTCGAAGCGAAATCAGTGAGTACGCGCCCAAGATTCTAACAATGAAGGTCGAGGAAGAGAAGATTGGGGCGGTCATCGGAACCGGCGGTAAGACGATCAAGGCCATCGCCAGTCAAAGTGGAGCTGAGGTCAACATCGCCGATGACGGGACGGTCACCATCTATGGACGGGATAATGCATCCGCCCAGTTGGCCAAGGACCTGGTCAAGTCCATCGTCGAGGAACCGGAGGTTGGTCGCATTTACCAAGGTACGGTCAAGCGTATCATGGATTTCGGTGCTTTCATCGAGATTCTTCCCGGTAAGGAAGGCCTCTGTCATATTTCCAAATTGGCAAAAACCAGAGTTCAGAATGTCGAGGATGTGTTGACTGTTGGTCAGGTGGTTCCGGTAAAGCTCATTGAGATTGATCGCCAGAACCGTTTGAATCTCAGCTACATCGATGCCATCGAGTCAAAGACGAAATAAGATGGATTCCTCCCTGATTACGGTCAAGGTTCAGAAACTCAGGCCGGAAGCAATCCTTCCGGCCTATGCAACGGACCTTGCAGCCGGTTCTGATATGTGTGCTTGTCTTGAGCGTGAGGTGACGCTGGAGCCGGGCTCTTTTGCAAAGATTCCTACCGGTCTGAGCATTCAGCTTCCCCAAGGATATGAAGCCCAGGTGCGGCCGCGGAGCGGACTCGCTGCGAAATACGGTATCACGGTACTCAACAGCCCCGGAACGATCGATGCGGATTATCGTGGTGAAGTAGCGGTGCTGTTGATCAACCTTGGGAAAGAGAAGGTTGTTATTCATCAGGGTGATCGAATCGCCCAGATGGTTATCGCACGATGTGAACAAGCCTCTTTTGTCGCCTCAGTTCAGCTGGACGCTACGCAGCGTGGTAACGGGGGGTTTGGTTCGACGGGAGTATAACGTTGGCCTCACATGCCCGATTCCATCTTGTACATCGCCACATCGCAAGAGAGTACTTGCTCTCCTTCGTTGTGGCATTCTTTTTTTTCTTTTTCATCTTTTTCATCAATCAGATACTTTTAATCGCCCAACGCATATTGCTCAAGCAGGTCGATTATCTTTCTGTACTGCAGCTTGTACTGCTTTCCATTCCACAATTTCTTCTCTATACCTTTCCTTTCAGTTCCCTTACCGCCTCCAGTATGGTGCTCGGAGATCTTTCGGGAAACAATGAACTGTTGGCGTTGCGAAGCAGCGGCATCTCACTCAAGCATGTATTTTTGCCCATCATCCTGCTATCCCTTGTGTTTTCCCTGATGACCTTCGTGACTGCAGATAAGGCATTGCCTTGGAGCACCAAGAAATATCGAGAGTTGTACACTCACTTAATGCGCGATCTTCCTACACTTGAATTACAGAGCAACAGCACAAATATCATTGGGGATAAGGTTTTGGTGAACAAACAAGTCAGCGGAACGAATGTGCAGGATGTACTCCTCTTCGATACGGCTTCAAACAGGCAAGGACAGATTATGAGTGCACCGTCCGCTGAAGTGAGCCTCTATGATCTTTCTGCATTCATCTACCGACTCGATTTGGAGCAACCCTTGATTCTTTCCAGCGAAAAGGATGGGCAATGGGCACTCTCCAAAGCTCAAAAAGCAACGTTCTTTCTCAATTTCTCCGGCCAAGTTGCGGCACTTGCATCGGCTCTTCCTTCACAGCTTTCGATCAAGGAACTGCAGGCACAGATAACAATCCAGAAACAAGCCCTTGACCAGGAAATGGAACGCTACACAGAAAAACGTCAGGCTTTGATGCAATCCATTGCCGACGCCCAGCTGCAAGCCGGAGCAGGTAAAAAAGTCGAAACTGCGCAGATTGCGCAAATGCAGGAAGCATTATCCTTGCTGGATGCACAGAAACCCATCAATTTCTATTATCAGTACTATCGAGCGGAACTGCAGAAAAAGATTGCACTGAGTATGGCTTGTTTCATGTTGGTGTTCTTGACGTTTTCGCTTTCCTTTTTCCGCATCAAACACGGAAGATTGGTGGGGTTTGCGCTTTCCATGCTGACTTCCGTCGTATATTGGTATCTGCTTTTCTTCGCCCAAATGCAAATCTTCACCTATCCGTTGAATCCTGCATGGTTCATCTGGTCGCCCAACCTGGTACTTTTCGCCTCAGGGCTGTTGTTGCTTGTGCATACGAGGCGTCTATGAAACTCTATGACCGATATGCAGCCAAATCAGTTGTTTCCATTGCATTGCTCGCCGTACTTTTGTGTACCTTGATGTTGGTGAGTGTAGATCTGTTCTCTCATCTCGATTCCTATTTGACTAACAAAGTCGATGCTTTTACAATCGCCAGACTGACGGTTCTCGGTGTCCCCGAAGCGGTTTTGTTCGTGCTTGGCCCTTCCTTGTTGTTCGCTGCAACCTTCTATCTATCGCAGATGCAGGCAAATAATGAATTCATCTGTCTTTTGGGAAGCGGGCTTTCCTACCGCAGGCTCGTAACTCCGCTTCTGGTGGTGGGCCTTTTGCTCTCCTTCGCGCAATTTGGTTTCAGTGAACAGGTGTATATTCCTGCCTACCGACTCAAAAACAGCGCTGAAGACCAAATGTTCGGCATGCACGGCACTTATGACAGCAACAACATCACCTTGACCGATGAGCAGGGCAAGTACGTGGTCCATGCAAAGCAGTACAATGACAAACTCAAACGATTGGCCCAGGTCATGTTGGTCCTTACCGATGATACAGGTGCTTTGCAGCAACGCATTGATGCTTCCTGGGCTTTCTGGGAAGAGGACAGCGGACGATGGCGTTTGGAAAACGTGCGGATTGAACAAGTAAACGGAATGAGCATGCAAGTGAACTCAATCGGGGAAGAGACGTATTACGTGCCCCGATTTACGCTGGCTCCTTCCTATTTCAGAAATCTTTCGAATGATATCAAGACGATGGACATCAAAACCGCTTCACAGTACCTGAAACGCATCGCCATCGTGGATCCTCACCGATATCCCGCCTTGGCAACCGATTTCTCCAAACGTATCCTCGATTGCCTGAACCCTTTGGTCATGCTGTTTATAGCATGTACCATCAGTTATAAATACAAGAAAAATATCCTTCTGTTGAGTATCATCACCAGCCTCGGCATCGCCGTCATCTACTATGTAGTGCAGATGCTAACCTTGATCATGGCCAAACAAGGAGTCATTGGACCGATATGGGGTATGGCAATTCCCATGATTGTGATAGTATGCATAGCACTGGCAGAACGCATTGCCATACGATAGAGGAACCTATGAATTCGATATTTCGCGTTGAACATCAAGACAGCTCCAGCAAGGCACGATTAGGAAGACTTTTCCTTGGTCACGGTGAGGTTCAAACCCCCGTATTCATGCCGGTAGGCACCAATGGAACCGTAAAAGGCATGTTCCATGAGGATGTCGAACGCATCGGCTACCAGTTGATACTCGGCAATACCTATCATCTGTATCTCCGTCCCGGTCTGGAGGTGCTATCCCAATTCGGCGGTTTGCATTCCTTTTCCCATTGGAATCGGAATCTGCTTACTGACAGCGGAGGATTTCAGGTCTTCAGCCTTTCCGGTCTCAGAAAGATTGAGGAGAAAGGAGTAACGTTCCAAAGCCATATCGATGGTTCACGACACGTATTCACTCCTGAAAGCGTCGTGGATACCCAGAAAGTCATCGGTTCTGACATTGCCATGTGTCTCGATGTCTGCACCCCTCCACAGATCAACCATCGAGCCGCCACCGAGGCGATGCACATCACCCATGCCTGGGCAAAGCGTGCCCTCGATCATAGAACAGCACTTGGTTCCGAATTCAAGGGGAATTTGTTTGGAATTGTACAGGGCAATTTTTATGAGGATTTGCGTAAGCAAAGTGCAGAATACTTCAATGAGATGGATTTCCCTGGTATTGCAATCGGAGGTCTCAGCGTCGGGGAGAGCAGCGAACAATTCAGGCAATTTCTTGCATACACTGCAGATTTGGTCACCAAAGAGAAACCTCGGTATGTGATGGGGATCGGAAGCCCTGATTATATTCTGGAAGCGGTTGAGAACGGGATAGACATGTTCGATTGTGTGCTTGCCACCCGCATGGCCCGTAATGGGGCTGTCTTTACCGATGATGGGGTGGTTACCCTGAAAAAAGCGGTACATAGGTTCGACCATGGTCCGATTGAGGAAGGGTGTTCCTGCAGGGCTTGTACCCAATACAGCCGCGCATATATGCACCATATGGTGAAAACCGGAGAGATGCTCGGCGGCATGCTCGCCACGGAGCACAACCTGACCTATTTCTATCGGTTGATGGAACGAATTCGACTTGCCATCAAGGAAAACCGTTTTGCATCCTTCAAGAGGGACTACCTTGCACGATTCTACGGAAAGTAGGAGATCAGCGAAAAGCAGTCTCATCGTGATGCTGTGTACGTTGCTCAGCCGGTTGCTGGGAATCGTAAAGGCCAGGGTGCTCAGCTCTGTTTTCGGTGCGGGTGCCACAGCCGATGTCATCAACTTCACTTTCAACATACCCAACAATTTCAGAAAGCTCTTCGCTGAGGGGGCGGTAAACTCCGCCATCATTCCTGCTTTCAGCAATTTGTTGGGCCATGAGGAAAAGGATCGATCGCTGCGCCTGTTTTCACTCCTTGTCACCTATCAGACGATCCTTCTGATCCCCTTGGTAGTGGTCTCCTATCTATACGGGAGGCAGATCATTGGGTTCCTCAGCGATTTCGATGCCTCACAGATAGCCCTCGGAGCCAGATTGCTTCCATTTTTCATCGTGTATCTCGCAACCATCAGTCTGTCGGCCACCTTCAATGGTGTCCTGCAGGCCCATCAGAATTTTTTGCATGCGTACCTTTCCCCACTTCTGTTCTCGCTGTGCGTCATCATCGGAGTACTAACGCTCTCCGACTCTTTGGGGGCCATGAGCATGGCTTATGCAGCGTTGGCAGGCGGGTTGTTGCAAGGCACCTATTCCTATGTGATGCTCCGTAGGTACGGCTATCGTATCAAACCTGCTTTCAACACAACAGGAACCGATTTCAAGCCGGTTGTCAAAGCATGGTCCTTGGTGACTCTCGGCATGGGAATGCAGATTCTGGTCCAAATGATAAGCTTTCTCTTCGCCTCGACGTTGCAAGAGGGTAGTGTAACGGCATTCACCAATTCCACCATTTTCTTCCAGACTCCCTATGGAATTTTCTTCAACGCCATCAGCGCCGTCAGCCTTCCCTTGATGAGTCGTTCCTTTGCCTTGGGCAAGAAGGAGGAACTGAAGGAACATACGAGATCCTCCTTGTTGCATCTGGCTACGTTGTTGCTGCCTTCAACCATCATTTTGTATTTTTTCAGCAGGGAATGTGTGCATGTTGTTCTGCAGACGGGGAACTACACCGCCTTCGATTCCGAATTGACCGCATTGGTGTTGCGCCCGTTTTTGGTCTTCATGCTGATCAGTGCATGGTATGCCATGTTGCTTCGCCTTGGTTATAGTACAAATCGATACCGATTGATGACCATCGTCACAACCATTCAGAATCTGTTGGATATCGCACTGATGTGGGTGTTCCTCAAAGCAGGGTTGGATATCCGTTCGCTCCCCCTGGCCAATGGCATTTCGTATCTCATCGGCATGATCATTCTCCTCATTGTATTGCGGGATGTGTATTCCCTGCATACCGACGGACTGTTTGCAAAAGGTTTGCTTCGTATCGGCTTGGCAAATCTTCCGGTGTTTCTGTTGCTCTTGGTATATCACCATTTGGATCTGCTTTGGTATGCTTCCGGATCAAATTGGAGAAATTTGCTTATCCTTTCCTTGCTGGGATTGTCAGCATGCCTGGTGGTTTACCTTTCCTACCGGATCGCCGATATCCCGCTGCTACAGCTCCTCAGACCCGAGAAGAAGAGCGGCGACCTGTAAAGCGACGATTTCGTCCAATTTGACGGAAAGTCGATCGTAGGAGACCAACCCGTTCAGTTCCTGCTGCACATCAGTCAACTGCGTGTAGACGCTGGCACTCAAACCTTGTTTCCTGGCTGGGAGTATCTGCTGCTGATACAGATGAAAGAACGCTTCGTTGAAGCTTTGTCTGTCCGGGTAGGTTGCATATCCAAACACTTTCTTTTGTTCGTCGTGTCCATTGCACCGATAGACATACCCTCCGAATTCCGAAAGTACAATTGCCCGATCGAGTGGATCATGTGTATGTCGGTATGCCTTGAAATATACATGACGTGAGGCGACTTTCCCGATTCCCTGGTCATACCATCCGCTTGCCGGGTCGCAGGTACGTGAAGGATCGAGAGATTCCATCAGCTTGAGCATGCGCGCCGAATCGAATTGTCCCCATCCTTCATTGAAAATAACCCACATGGCGATGCAGGTGCAGTTGCGTAACATATCCACCATGCCGACGAGCGTATCTTCGAATTCTTTTCGGTAGGATGCATCCTGACTGCCGAGCAAAGCGTAATGATGGTCGCGTATCGAGAAAGAAGGGAGAAACAACGGGCCGCTCATAACCGGTTGGATCGGTTTTCTTCCCCCACTTGGCATATCCTGCCACACCAAGAGTCCTAACTGGTCGCAATGATGATACCACCGTAAATTCTCGATCTTCCCATGTTTGCGCACCATGTTGAACCCTAGCTTCTTCACCAACAGAAGATCATCGATCATGGCTTGGTCGGTCGGCGGGGTATACAGGCTGAACGGCCAATACCCCTGGTCGAGGATTCCATGATGAAAATAGGGCTTACCGTTGAGGCAAAGCCTTCCCTGTTCCACCGAGAAGGTACGCAATCCGACATAACTCTCAACGCAATCCTCACCAAGACAAACGGTGAATGGATAGAGATGGGGATCTTCGGGAGACCACAGATGTACTTCAGGTACTTGGCAGGATAAAAGCTCCTCACTGTATCCATGAACGCTGTGCGTTCCATCCAGATACTGTATTGTCACCGGGACGTGCTCTTGATTTGCCAACACACGGACTTGCCAGCATTTTTGTTCGGGTTTGCTTTCGATCACCAAATGCTTGATGTAGATATCCGGAACTTCTTCAAGCCAAACCGTTTGATGGATACCGCTCTGGCCGGAGTAGAAGATGCCATGATTTTTCTCACTCTGTTTGCCCCGTATGATCGGCTGGGTGTCACAGGGATCCTGAACCTGGACAATCAAATCGTTTTCATTTTCTATGACGGTAGTCACATCAAATTGGAAGGGTAGGTATCCTCCGATATGTTCCCCGACTTTCTGGTGATTGAGGAAGATGACGCACCGATGGTCGACAGCGTCAAAATGGAGCAATACCCTGTTTTGGGGATTGGATAGGACATGGCTGAACGTTCTGTGATAGGTCAATGTTTGGTGGGGTGCGAGTTTTTGCTCCACCCCAGACAGGGTTGTTTCAACGGAAAACGGCACAACAATGGATGCTGGATACCAGGAAGGGATGGAAGGATCATCTGAGATGGCACAGTCCCAAACGCCGTTCAGACATTGATAGGAAGCACGCACCATCTGTGGACGGGGATACTCCTCAAGCACATGATTCGGATCGATCGGGTAACGGTTCAGCATGGTTGCATCCTATCATATACAGGCCAAAAGGCAAGAAAAACCCCGATCCATCAGCTGAATCGGGGCAATATGTGCGTTAGAAATCCAAGACCACCAAATTCTTCACGGTATAGTCATAGACTTGCTCGTTCAAGGTGAAGGAAAAGCGTTCACCCACCTGTCGATTGAGCAGAGCACGACCGAACGGAGCGGAGAGATTGATGATGTTGTCATTCGGGTTGGATTCCCAGGGTCCCATGATGGTATACACTACATCCTTCTCATGTACATGGTCAAACAAGGTGGCGGTCACGCCGAATCCAATCTTGGATGCATCAACCTTATCCTTGGTGATGACCGTTGCACGGTCTATCTCCTCGGAAAGCCTGCGCAAGGTGTTGTTCAAGAGATTCTGCTTTTCCTTGCCGTATTTGTACTCACTGTTCTCGCGAAGATCTCCGAGCTCACGGGCCATTCCAATCTCCCTGGCTACTTCGGGCAACTCAACATGCTGGATATGATCGAGTTCTTTTTTCTTCGCTTCCAAGGATGCTGTGGTACAGAACAAACCGGTGGGGATCACCGTTTCCTTGTCGATGGGCACCACCTCATCGAAGAACCTGAAACTCGGATACCGTTCACTGATTGCATGCTTGATCTCAATCTTCCTGCCGCCGGGCAGTTCAAACACATTGGCAACCAGACTGTAGATCTTCTGAGCATGCTCTTCCTTGCCTTGCTCCACATAGTTCAGGACGGCTTTCTCATCAAACAGAATTCCCATCAACGTCTTTGCGTTCTTTCGGTTCTCCTGTACATCCTTTCGGTTGTCGATGCAGCGGTTTGTGTAATCAAGCAATTGCAACTCAGTGAACAACAGCTGCTCATTACTGATCCCGCTTTTGGCCCAGAGTTTGGCATCTCCGTTCTTGAGAAGGTAAATCAAGGTATTCCCGCGTTCCTTGAAGTTTTCCACGGCATCCTTGTAAACCTTCACAAACTCATTGTTCTTCTTGTTCTGGCGGAAAATCTCGGGAATGTAGCTGGTAAGGTAGTAGGGGAAGAGACTGATCAAAATCTTCTGCCAGTCCTCCAATTCATCCACCACATGGTCGATGAAGCCTTTCTTGAGTTCAGCATCCTTTATGGAGGCGAAACAAGTCTCAGGATCCTCAAGTCTGCCATACAGCATTGCAAACGTCACATTCTCCGGTTGCTTGATGAAATTCATGTTTTGACGCTTCACCAATTCCTCCAAAAGCAGGAAGGAACTGATGATGGTGTCGTTCGCTACCACGATTGGCCTGGATGTTCCGTTTTCCTCAAAGAACATATCACTGAAGAATTTTACCATCTCAAAGAAGTAATCACTTTCCACATCACCCTTTGCACTAAAGAAATCCTTCAGGCTCCTGATCTTGTCATAGAAGTCCTTCTCACTTCTGAAAACAGAAAGCTGCTTCTCCTCATAACTTACGGGTGTTGCACGCAACAAATAGGTATCCACATCATTGGAGGAGAGGTCGAACAACGGATTGGTCATCAACTCCTTCTTCGCCTGATTGAGCCAGGGAGTCCATTCCTTGGCTTCAAGGATCGAGGGAACCAATTCATTCTTCATTTCCTTCAGGCTGATCTTTCCCCCGTTGCTGCTCATCAAGGTATTGAGAGTCCATGGAATGTCCTCCAATACCTTCTTGTTCAGCTTCTCCCTGGGCAATGCACTCTTGAGCACCCAGATATGACTCTTGGGAAGTGCCTGCAGACTTTTGAAAGCCATGGAAGTGGAAAGCCGTGCACCTTCCCTGGACGCTTGGCCGGCAAAATCAACGATGACATCATTCTCATCAATTGACCGGATGCGCCCGATTCTATTGGTGCTGTTTTGGAATACGAAGGTACCTTTGTCAAACGCGATGTTTGTCTCAAAATCCTCGATGCTGTGCAGGATGTCGCGACTGATGTTGCTGGTAAGCGCACTGGCTTCAAGGCAGTTGCGCAACCGGGAATGTCCTTTGTATTTCAATTTGTAGCTTCTGATCAGGTTCTCGCGGGCAAAAGTATCCTCACGATCAAGACTGAGCATCTTTTTCTGGCATTCAATCTGACGATCGATGTCATCCTTGCTTGCACTCTCAAGATCACGCAACAATGCAACAGCCGTACTTTTGCTGACTGCCGATGTTTGGTCTGCGACCGACATGAAGTATCCGAAGTTTTCCCCTTCCAGCTCGAGCAGGGCGGAAAACAGTGACCGAATGGGAGATACATCCTTGCGTTTGATCAAGCGATGGATCGCCTTTTTATAATAGGCAATTGCCTTTTCCTTGTTCCCTTTCTGGCTGGAATACAGACCAAGTTGCCTGACGATTTCAACTTCATCGTAGTCGACTTTCACCAATCGTTCCCACAATTGGTATTTCTCATCCTCACGGCCAGTTTGTTCATAGATTTCGGAGAGCAATCTGAGCGCATGCTTGTTTTCATTGCGTGCAAGGACTTTCTGGCAAAGCAACTCTGCGACGTTCCATTTCTTGTTTTCCATGAACATCTCGATCAAGTTGAGCAGTTGCAGATAATCGTCAGCTCCTTTGCGTTCCAACTGGATGGAACCGCTGATATACATTGCAATGATACTGTTGCGCTCGCGCTCGGCGAGATGCTTGTCACACAGGCTTTTTGCCTCGGTCTTCTGCTCTTCGTCCATCTGCTGAAGATGAACATCAAGAGCCTGAAAGCTATTGACCGTATAGGTATTTACCGTTGTCCGTGTCCATTGCTCTTCTTTCAGTAAGTTCTCGATCTCCTGGAATCCCATGGCTTCCTCCACACATATTTGTCATAATTCTCAGACGTAAAAGAAACCGGGCAGACCGGGTCAAAGTCTGCTCGGGTTTGTCGTTTCATTCAGTTTTCTCTACTATATCACGAATTGGGAAAACGAGCAATTGATTTTCCGAAACCCGCCAAAACATATTAACACATATATAGTATTCTGAGCGGTTTTGACGTTGCAAAACCTCCTGCTACCTGCTATAACAAAGACATGGAAACATCTTCTTTGATCATTGCGCCGAGCATGTTGTCCTCAGACTTTTCCAAGGTCGCCGAGGAGGTTCGTACGATTCAGACCAGTGGTGCCGATTGGGTGCACCTTGATGTCATGGATGGCATGTTTGTACCGAATATTACATTCGGGCCGAAATTCATAACCGACTTGAGAGCCCATAGCCCGCTGGTCTTTGACACCCATCTCATGGTGGAGAAGCCTGAGCGTTTCATTGAGGAATTCGCTCAAAGCGGAAGCAATTATCTTACGGTGCATGGGGAAGCCACGGTACATCTGCACCGTACCTTGCAGTTGATCAAGGACAGTGGATGCAAGGCCGGCATTTCCTTGATTCCCTCCACGCCGGTAAGCGCCATTCTTCCGGTTCTCGATATGGTTGACCTTGTATTGGTCATGACGGTCAACCCCGGATTCGGCGGACAGAGCCTCATCCCATCAACCCTCGCAAAAGTAAAAGAACTTTCTGTATTGCGAGAGATGGAACACCTCTCTTATTTGATCAGTGTGGATGGGGGAGTCAATTTGTCCACCGTATCTACAGTCATTGCACATCATGCCGATGTTGCGGTTTGTGGAAGCGCATTCTTCAATGCACCCGACCGAAGGGAATTCGTCCTGCGCATGAAAGGCCGGCATTCGGTATGAAAGCAGTCCTCCAGCGGGTACGCAATGCCAAAGTAGTAGTAGAAGGGCAGGTGGTCGGCTCCATCAAAGCAGGACTCTTGGTCTATCTGGGAATTGCAAAGGCTGATACCGAACAGCAGCTTTCCTGGTTGTGCGAGAAGATTGCGAAACTCAGGGTGTTCAGTGATGATGAGGGTAAGATGAACAAAAGTCTTGCCCAAGTGGCAGGTTCGCTTTTGGTGGTCAGTCAATTCACGCTCCTTGCGAATCTTGGCAAGGGGAATCGTCCTTCGTACGATGACGCAGCCGATCCAAAGGAAGCCCAACGATTGTATGAGGCTGCTTTGGGTCGCTTTCAGGCAATGGGCTTTGAGGTTGCCAGCGGCAGTTTCGGAGCACATATGGAAGTAACGTATACCAATGATGGTCCGGCAACCTTTATTTTGGAAGCATGAGATGATGAAGCAAAGAGGGCCCGCCAGCCTCTTGAGAGGATAAGCACATACAGCCAAGGAGCACATTATGGCAAAGAACAAAGATACGACGTTCCCTACCGACCTTACCCAGAAGCGGGAAGCATTGGAAGCCGCCCGCATTCAGATCGACAAGCAATTCGGAAAGGGATCCTTGATGAAACTCGGGGACAGTGAGGAATCGATGGACATCGGCTATATTCCTTCCGGCTCCTTGTTGTTGGATGAAGCTCTTGGCATTGGAGGATATCCTCGGGGCAGAGTCATCGAGATTTACGGGCCGGAAAGCAGCGGCAAGACCACCTTGGCATTGCATGCCATTGCAGAAAGCCAGAAAGCAGGCGGCATTGCGGCATTCATTGATGCAGAACATGCCATGGATCCAGGGTATGCAAAGAAACTCGGTGTCAACATTGATGAACTGTGGATCAGCCAACCTGATAGTGGAGAACAGGCTCTGGAAATAGCTGAGTCATTGGTACGAAGCGGAGCTGTCGACATCATCGTGGTGGACTCGGTTGCTGCATTGACTCCTCAGGCTGAGATAGACGGGGACATGGGTGACAGTCATATGGGGTTGCAGGCGC
Source organism: Sphaerochaeta sp. (assembly GCF_050256055.1). NCBI lineage: Bacteria > Pseudomonadati > Spirochaetota > Spirochaetia > Spirochaetales > Sphaerochaetaceae > Sphaerochaeta > Sphaerochaeta sp. Next base: position 33,420 of record NZ_JBFWIJ010000003.1, read on the forward strand.
GTCTGATGAGCCAAGCACTGCGCAAATTGACCGGGTTACTGTCGAAAAGCAACACCACCATCATTTTCATCAATCAGATCCGTATGAAAATCGGTGTTATGTTCGGTAATCCGGAAACCACCACCGGTGGAAATGCATTGAAATTCTATGCATCAGTGCGCATTGAGGTCCGTAAGATCGAATCCCTAAGCAAAGGGGCGGATGACATCATCGGCAACCGGATCAGGATCAAGATTGTGAAAAACAAGGTGTCTCCTCCGTTTAAGAAAGTAGAGCTCGATTTACTGTTCGGTGAAGGCATCAGCTATATCGGCAGTGTTCTGGACGCTGCGCTGAAATATGAAATGTTGGAAAAGAGCGGTTCCTGGTATTCCTACAACGGCGAGAAAATCGGTCAGGGCAGGGACAAGACTCTGGACTTCCTCAAGGACAATCCGGACATAGTCGTCGATCTTGATCATCGACTTCGGGAAGTGATGTTTCCCAAAAAGAGCAAACAAGAACCAGCTTCGGCGGTAGCAGAAGAATGACTTGTTGAGAGTTTAGAAACAGAAAGCGGGCGGTTCGCCCGCTTTCTTGTCATGATGGGCCGGGAAAGCTATACTCTTGGAGTAGGGGTGGTACGTGCAAGCAAGAGATACGGAACAGCAGAGTCAGATCGATGGAAGAACTTTCCATACCCCTATTTTCGACGGTCCCTTGGATTTGTTGCTGTATCTGATCCAAAAATCGGAAATCAACATCTATGATATTCCCATCAGTGAGATCACGGAGCAGTTTCTGTTGTATCTGCGACAGGCAGAGCATTCGGAACTTGCGGATCTCGCCCAGTTTTACAAAATGGCTGCAGATCTTCTCTATATCAAAAGCAGAATGCTCCTTCCTGTTGATCTTGAGTTTGACGAGGAATACCAGGACCCACGCCAAGAGTTGGTCGAACGGTTGCTCGAATACCAGAAATTTCGAAAATATACGGAATTGCTTACCAACACTTCCACTTCTTCCGAATTGTTCATCAGCAGGAAGAGTTCCCAGTTTCGGCTTCCCTTCGGTGACGAGGAATTGTTCGCCGAGGTCAGTCTACAGGATTTGTTGACCACGTTCACCCGCCTGATGACCACCATTACCCCCAACAAGGTTTTCAATGTGTACGAATCGGTAACGGTGAATGAAAAAATAGCCTTGATGCAGGAACTGTTTGAAAGCAGGGATTACATCACCATTGAGGATCTGATCATCCATCTCGACCAGACGTTGCATATCATCTGTTCCTTTATGGCGATCCTCGATGCATGCAAGCTTCATATGATTACGCTCGTACAGACTGAACCGTTTGGCCCCATCCTGCTTCGCAGGCGTACTGAAGCTTTCAATGAGGATTTCAGCCAGATGTATGATGAACCGGAGGATGAAGCATACACGTTCCTGGCACCGGAAGCGATCAGTGAGGATGAAGAACAGACTCTTTTTGAACAAGATTTTCCCCAAGATGCAGAAACCGGGCTCACAACTACTGACGACGGTCGAGTTTTTCAGTATGATGAAGAAAGCGAGGTTGAACAAATCCTCCTCGATGATGATGAATAGGAGCGCATGAGTGGATAAGAAGAGGCAGGCGGGCAAGAGTGCTGCGCTGCAAAGCCCCCTCTTGAGTACAGAGGCCCGGTTGGTGGAAGTCATTCTTTTTTTGGAGAATGAACCTGTCAGTCTGGAAAAATTGTTGAAGATGACCAACATACCGGAAGAGAGAATCAAAGATTCCCTTCTGGAGCTGAAACAGCAATATGAACTTGCTTTGCACGGCCTTGATCTGGTCGAGAGCCAAGGCGCCTACCAATTTCTCCCATCCTCTGACTTGCATGACAGACTTCGCTCCTGTTACGGGAAACGGGTCGACAGGCGCCTCTCCAGGGCTGCTCTTGAGACGCTTTCCATCGTTGCCTACAGCCAACCGATCACTCGCAGGGAAATCGACAATATCCGTGGGGTTGCCAGTGATACCATCATCAGGTTGCTAAGGGAACGGGAATATATCAAAGTGGTTGGCCGCAAGGACGTTCCCGGCCATCCTTGTCTGTATGGAACGTCGCGAAAATTCCTCTTTGAATTCAATTTGAGCAGCATCAGCGCATTGCCCAAGCTTTCTGATATTGACCGACAGCGGTTCGAAGCGGATACCACACAGGAGAATGAAGAAACATGAAACTAGAATACCCGATTCGTCTGCAAGCCTATATGGCAAAAAGTGGTTGCGGTTCCCGTCGCTACTGTGAAACACTGATAAGCGCGGGAAGAGTTACCGTAAACATGAAACGGGTCACCGAATTGGGGACCAAGGTCAATGAAGAGGATGTGGTCATGGTCGATGACCAATTGGTCGAACCAAGTGACAAGACTTATTATTATGCATTGTATAAACCCCGTGGATATGTGTGTACCAACTATGATCCCAACGAAAAGCTTTATGCGCGTGAATTGATTGATATCGCAGACAAGAATCTTTTATTCCACATCGGCCGGTTGGACAAGGAATCGAGCGGGCTCATCCTCTATACGAATGATGGAAAAGTAGCACAGAAGATCATGCATCCTTCCGAACAGATTGAGAAAGAATATTTGGTCAGTTGCTCTACCGAAGTACACCGTGAGGATCTGGAAGCGGCATTGAAGGGCATATACATCGATATTTCCCAGCCATACCGGATCAAACGGTTCGAGATCATCAACCGAAAATGGGTTCGGATCATTCTGACCGAGGGGAAGAATCGCGAAATCCGAAAAATCTTCAGCTATTTTGGGTATGATGTGAAGCAATTGGTGCGAATGCGTATCGGCTGCATTGAACTGGGGGATCTTCAACCCGGCCAATTCAGACCAGTCGCTTCTTCCGAGATTGAAGCGATGCTCAAAGGTGAGACGGAGCCGGTGAAGAAAGGGAGAAAGTCCTCATGGTAGTAGCCATCGATGGACCTGCCGGGGTCGGAAAAAGTTCAATTGCCAAATTGATTGCACAAACCTGTAATTTCTATTATCTGAACTCAGGTTCCTTTTATCGTGCATACACCTATCTCCAGCTTCAGGCTCATCTTGACCCCATGGACTTTCCTTCTGTGCTCAGGACCGCCCAGTCGCATGAGTTGACGGTTTTTGATGGACGTATTTGTATTGACGGCCTCGAGGTAGAGGACAAACTACATACCGCGCAGGTTGATTCCGTGGTTGCTCAGGTTTCCACGTATGTACCGCTTCGTGAATACGTCAACGTTCAGTTGCGCAGAATCGCCGAGAATATGGATGTCATCGTTGAAGGAAGGGACATCACCACGGTGGTGTTTCCCGATGCTGATTTGAAGTGCTATTTCGATGCTGAACCCGAGGTACGGGCCCAGCGTCGGTTCAAGCAGCATCCTGAGAACCAGGATTATGAAACGGTTCTGAGACAAATCAAGGAACGTGATGCAATTGATCGAAACAAGGCTGTAGGAGCGTTGCAGGTGGCTCGTGACGCCCTCTATGTCGATACCTCATACTTGACTATGGAGCAAGTTTGTGAGAAAGTGTTATCTGCTATTTTTGCGCTTAAGGGCGAAGTAAATAGGTAAATTTAGGATCAGGAGAAATCAAGTGGCTGAAGAACAAGAAATGGAAGAAAAGAAGACCAAAATGCAGGATATGCTGCAGGAGGAGTATCTTAAATCTCTTGATGGAATCGAAGACGGTCAGCTCGTGGCCGGTACTGTTGTCCAGGTAAACAACGAGTATGTATTCGTGGATGTCGGGTACAAGAGCGAGGGTCGCATCTCTCGTGATGAATTCGCAACGATTCCTGAGATTGGTGAAGAAGTTAAAGTCGTCATCATCAACAAGGAAGGGAAGGGCGGTCAGATCGTCGTTTCCAAGAAGCGAGCCGACTTCAAGGAACGCACCGATGAACTGAAGGCTGCCTCTGAAAGCAGATCTCCTGTATTGGGCAAATTCGAGAAAGTAATCAAGGGCGGTTTCGAGATCGATCTCGGTGGTGAATACAAAGGATTCTGTCCTCTGTCCAAGGCCGATGTCGTTCGTGTCGAGGAACCCGAAACGTTGATCGGAGTGACTGATTACTTCATCATCGACAAATTCCACGGCGGTACGAAACTGAAGAGTGTGGTCAACAGACGTGAATACCTTGACCAGAAAATCAAAGAAAATAAAGAGAAGTTCTTCTCTACCGTACATATCGGTGATGTTGTTGAAGGTGTAGTGAAGTCCTTTACTTCCTTCGGCGCATTCATTGACCTCGGTGGATTCGACGGACTTTTGCATATCAATGACATGAGCTGGGGCCATGTCACCCGTCCCAAGGACTTTGTGAAGAAGGGACAGGTTGTACAGCTCAGACTCATCAATATCGATCCGGAAACCCAGAAGATCAACCTGTCTCTGAAGCATATGCAGGAAGATCCTTGGACGACCTTCGAGCAGAAATACAATGTCGGCGACGCTGTCAAGGCTCCGGTAACCAAGATTACCACCTTCGGCGCTTTCATCGAGATTGAACCCGGCATCGAGGGATTGGCACATATTTCCGAACTGTCCTGGACGAAGCGGATCAACAATCCGAAGGAAGTGCTGGATGTCGGTGATGTCGTGGAAGCAAAGATTCTTGGCTATGACTTGGACAAGAAGCGTGTTTCCCTCGGACTGAAGCAACTCGAGGAAAATCCTTGGGATACCATCGTCGAGCGCTATCCTGTCGGAATGACTCTTTCCAAACCGGTTGTGAAGATCACCAACAGTGGTGCCTTCGTCAATCTTGAAGAGGGCATCGATGGGTTCCTGCACATTGATGACATCTCCTGGACGAAGAAGGTCAAGAATATGGCTTCCTTCTGTGCAGAAGGTGATGTGATCGACGTAGTGGTCATCCGTGTAGAACCGGACAATCGCCGTATCCGCCTTGGTGTGAAGCAGCTTGAGGGCAATCCTTGGCAGACGCTCCGCCATGATTATCCGAAGTTCAGCACGATCAGTGGTGTAGTCACCAATGTCACTGATTTCGGAGTATTCGTAAAGGTCATGGGCGATATCGAAGGCTTGATCAGCAAGTATAATCTGGTTGGACCGGATGAGGAATATACCGATGAGGTGCTCAAGAAGTTCAACGTCGGCGACCCGATTACCGCTATGGTTGTCGAGTGCAACCCGACCACTCAGAAGCTTTCCCTCTCCATCAAGGAAATGGTGAAGCGTTCCCAGCAGTCGGAAATTGCCAAGTACATCCATGAGGATGATGATGACAGCGATACCTTCTCCCTGGCAGATATGATGCGTTACAAGGATGAGGACAAGGAGTAAGGAAGACAACGATTGTTGTGTTCCACCCAACCAGGCGGCGCACTGCCGCCTGTGTTGTATTTCTTGATAACGGAGATGATGTGCCATGAGTAATAATAAGGATATCGTTGATACAAGCTTGACGGAACGGATTGAAGGGACTTTGAATGGTTTTCTTGCAAAGCACAAGAAGGCCCTGATCATTGCAGCGGCTGTTCTGGTCGTAGTACTGGTCACCGTGGGCATAATTGCTTCAGTGAATCACAAGAATTTGTTGAAGGAATTCGACACCGTCGATCAGCTTGGAAAATCCTATTCCGATCTTCAGGCTATGGGAACTGATGCCGAAGGGTATCAGGCAAAGTATGATGAGCTGGTCAAGAACTTGAATGACTTGGCGGCGAAGGGAAAGAAATATCCCAATCTCAAGGCAGAATACCTGTTGGGTATGGTGTCCTTTGAGAAAAAGGATTATCAGAAGGCAATGGATTCGTTCCTTTCCGTCTATTCTGATGCCAACGGTTCGTATCTTGGTTCCCTTTCCCTGACCAATGCTGCAGTGAGTGCAGAAGAGTTGGGCAATGATTCGCTTGCCCTTGAATACTACACAAAGGTCATTGACGAATTTGGGTTGACCGCAGCCGAAGCCCCGAAAGCTCTCTTTGGTCAAGCCAGATTGCAGGAAAAGAGTGGAAACGCTGAACTTGCCAAGGCAACGTTCCAGCAGTTGGCCGACCAATTCCCGAGCAGTGAATTCTCCAAGCTTGCCAAAGACAAGCTTGCATTCCTGTAAGAAAACAGGGTAGGGTGGTGAGGTAAAATCCACCGTTCAAAGGAGACAGATGCTATGAAGATGAATCAAAAACTTCTTCACAAGGCATCTGTCTTTTTTTTAGCAACCCTATTGCTTTTGACTGGATGTGGGATTGCTACGTATTTTTATGTGATTAGTGCAGTTACAGCAGGTTCCGATTCCATCGATTCAGTCTCTGGATCCTATGCTATAAGTAATTACGCAGAAAATTTGTCCTTGATCACGGTAGGTGGCGGCCCTGGATTACTGTTGTGTTACACTGTGACGGATTCTGCAAATACACCATCCTCCATATCAACTGCCTTCAGCTCACAATATATCCGTAACAACAATGGCATCGCCGTAACAAACGATCTAGTTCTTGAATCTACAAGCAATCATGTATATCAGTTTTCTGATAGTACGGGGACCAAATTCCGTGCCCCAGGATATGTACTCTTGGCAGACAATCCTACCAGTGTTGATATTTCCTTCAAACTGCAGCGAGCTGCAGATTCCTCGGATTCCTCACTTCGAATTCTCAATCTCTCTGTAAAGAACGGCTCGTATTCAATGAATGGAACAGGTGAGTTACGTCGGTATAACGGAACGTCTTTCCCTCTGCAGGCCAGCACCATCATTGCTAACCCCGATTCATATCCGGATTATCAAGTCAGCGAAACTTCGAAAACCTTATATCTCCATGTGTTTGCCGCCATGTCAATCACCGAAGGAAGTTTTTCCAATATCTATTGGACACAATTGGCACATCTCGGATACATCGAACTGACCTGATTCGTTCAACAGGGTATTGTACATACCCTCTCAGTAAAACTGATTCTAAGAAATCCTATAATGTGTATAATATATATTCTGTTAACTAGAAACCCAAACGTATAGAAATTTTGCCATATTTTCCTTCTCGCAATTCTTATTCGACCGTCACTGACTTGGCAAGATTCCTTGGTTTGTCAGGATCGTTACCTTTGAGTACCGAGCAATAATATGCATAGAGTTGGCTTACCATCACGCTGAGAATCGGGCTGAACAAAGGATGTGTTTGAGGAATCCGGAAAATCACATCAGCGCACTCATCAAAGTTATGCACAGTTTCAAACGTAATCACCAACGCCGTAGCTCCACGCGCTTTTACTTCTTTGATGTTGGAATCCATCTTAGCATACAGCGACGGCTGCGTGCAGATGGCGACCACCAAGGTCGACGTGTCAACCAAGGCAATCGGCCCGTGCTTGAGCTCTCCGGCTGCGAACGCTTCACTGTGTGTGTAGCTGATCTCCTTCAACTTCAGTGCACTTTCCAAACTGATCGCAAAATCGACCAGGCGCCCCATGAAGAAGACTTTCGTTTTGTTGAACTGACTTGCTGCGAACCGTTGGATATCTTCCTGACGATCGATAAGAAGCTGTGCCATGTTCGGGAGATTCATGAGTGCATCAAGCAATGCGGTATTCTCTTGCTTTGCCAGCAACGTTGCGATGGCGAACAGGCTGAGCAATTGGGTGGAAAACGCTTTCGTTGAAGCCACAGCGATTTCCGGACCTGCCTGGGTATAGAGTACCCAATCGGCTTCCCGGCTGATCGTACACCCCACGACATTGGTTATGGCGATCGTCGGAATTCCCCGTTCCTTGAGCATCCGCAGTGCGGCGATGGTATCGGCGGTCTCTCCACTTTGGCTGATCAGAATGCAAACTTCTCCCTCTTTTCGGATATGCACCCGGTAACGTAGCTCGCTGGCGACCGTAACCTCGACCGGAACACCGGCTACCTGTTCGATCACATAACTGGCCACCATGCCTGCATGGTAGGCGGTTCCGCATCCGGTGATGAGCAAATGACTGGCGCCTTTGAGCAAAGTTTCCACCTGAGTTGGAAAGGAAACATTCCCGTCCTTCAGGCGAGAACGAAGCGTATCCCGCAACGCTTTGGGTTGCTCGCAGATCTCCTTGAGCATGAAGTGTTCGAACCCACACTTCTCAGCAGCTTCCATATCCCATTCGATCGTCTGGATTTCACGCTTTACTTCATCGCCATCGAGTGTGTAGATATGCACCTCATCACAGGTCAACGTGGCCACTTCCAAGTCCTCGAGATATTGGACCTGTCTGGTATGGCTGAGCAATGGCGGCACATCGCTTGCAAGGAGTGTTGCATCCTCACTGCGACCGATGACCAGGGGACTGTCTTTTCTTGCCACCACCAAGAGATCAGGATGTTCGCTGCAGGCAACTGCTATCGCATAGGAACCATCCAATCGTTTCACGGTTTCCCGTACGGCAAGCAACAAGTCGCCATTGTAGTGAAAATCAATCAGATGCGCGATTACCTCGCTGTCAGTCTGGCTGGCAAAGGATACCTGATGGCGTTCCAACCAAGTACGCAGCTGTGCATGGTTCTCAATGATGCCGTTATGCACGACTGCGATGGTTTGGGAGACATCGGTATGCGGGTGACTGTTCAGATCGGAAGGTTCACCGTGGGTCGCCCATCGGGTATGTCCGATGCCGCAGGTACCGACAACAGGGTTCTGTTGCACCAAGAGCTCAAGATTGGACAATCTCCCTTTGATTTTCCTGACATTGAGCTTTTTATCTTCCGTAATAACGGCAATCCCAGCGGAATCATACCCTCGATACTCCAATTTCCTCAGCGCATCCAGCAGTATTGGTGAAGCTTCCTTGTTTCCGATATACCCCACGATTCCGCACATAGTCACCCCCAAAAACACAGGTTATAGCAGTAGTATCACAGAAAGCAGGATTGATGCTAGAGTAGATTTCTTCAGGATTCATCAAATTCCTTGCATTTCATGATATGTGTCGCCCATCGGTAGCTGGGATAGACGACAGAGAAGGCCAGCAAGGGAATCCATCCCAGGTACCTCGAAACATCCGCTGCTGTTCCCAGATTGGTGATCAGGGTACTGAGGATCGAAAGCAACATGGTAAAGCTGATGTACCATATACGGCTTTTCTCAAATCCAAGCTTGAAGATCAATGGAAGATTGATCGAGAGGAACATGCACCCGAAGGTAATCTGAATCCCAAGAAAGAACAGCAGGTCTTTGTATGCACTCCGGTTGACGATCAGGGATAAGACGGCTGTCAGGACAACCGAAAACAGGATGGAGAGCAAGGAGACCAGGTATTTGCTTCCAACGACTGTATCACGGCTGAGAGGCAATCCCATCACATACGCTTCCCATCCATCTGTTTGGTCATAGGCCAAGGTGGTGAGCGATAAGAGCAACACCATCAGGGTGCTCATGATGAAGAACAACATATTCTTCTGCAATACGGCAACCAAGGAAAACAGAAGAACCAAGAACGGCATGAATGAGGCACGCCGTTTCAACACATACCAATCCTTCAACAGCAAACCTCTCATGTCCAGTCTCCTCCCTTCGAAAGCAGGATGATCACATCCTCAAGCGTACATCTCTGTGATTGGGCGAAATCAGGGATGTGTTTGCGTTGCATCAGTAGTTCAACATTGAATGCATTTTCCCGTTTCCCCAGGATTGCCGACCGGTCGAAATCGGCGAGTCGTGCATGGGTTGTCTGTACCAATCGATACTCATCAAGAAGCGTATCCTTTTCCTGGGTGAACCTGATTTTCCCCATCTCCAGGAACGTAACGTAATCACACAGTTTCTCCAGATCACTGGTAATATGACTGCTGATCAGAATGGTCCGATCAGATCGGCGGCTGTACTCGGAAAGCATGGTCACGATCTCATCACGGGCCAACGGATCCAGACCACTGGTAGGTTCATCCAGTATCAACAAAGAAGCTTGATGACTCAAGGCAATCGCCAATTGGATCTTCACTTTCATTCCACGTGAACACTTGTGGTAAGGTTTATCAGCATCTAGATGAAATGCGTCCAACAGGTTTCCGAATTGCACCGCATCCCATCCTGAATAACAATGGGACAGGACACGTCCGAGTTGCTTCGGGTTGAGCAGACTGGGAACCGAGGCTTCCTCAATCATAAAACCGATTTGCTCGCGGAGCCTGTTTTCCGATCCTATGTTTTCACTTCCCAACACGACGCAATCCCCACCATCCTTGCGTAACAGACCAAGCAACAACTTCAAAGTGGTCGTTTTACCCGAACCATTCGCTCCGACCAATCCATGCACCGTTCCCTTCTGCACGTGAAAATCAGAAAGCTCCAAAGAAAACCGGCCATACTGTTTCACCAATTGGGAACAGGCGATTGCATACTCCATATCAGGTGTTTCCTCCCTTGATCAATTGATACATCATGCCAAGCTCCTCATCGCTGAGCCCGACAAATCCGGCAAGCAATGCAACCGAACGCATATGCTCCTCGATTTTTTTCAGGTACGCCTCCCTGATTTGTTCACGATTCCGTACGGCGACGTAACTGCCTTTTGCTGCAACGGTTTGGATGTATCCTTCCCGTTCCAGTTCATCGTAAGCCCGTTTGGTCGTAATCACACTGATACGCAGTTCCTTGGCCAGCGAGCGGATGGAAGGAAGTAATTCCCCTTCCTTTAGGAGACCGGAAATGATTTGTGCACGTAATTGCTCGGTTATTTGCACATAAATCGGTTCATCTGATGCATTGGATAGAATGATATCCACAAGCCCCCTCCCATCTGTTAATATACAGTATATACAGTATACATACCATGTCAAGCACCTTCTTCACTGGTTCTCAAGATTCTCTGCTTCCGGTATACTGTTCGTATGATCGATTTCACCTTTGAACCGAAAACAACGCTGGAGGAAGCATTGATGCAGCTGTTTACGCTGGTATCATTGCTGCGCAGCGAAAATGGTTGCCCCTGGGACAGGGAACAAACAAACAAGAGTGTTGCCACCAACCTCCTCGATGAGACCTATGAATACATCGATGCAGTCTTGGAAGCGGACGAAGCCGGTCAGAGGGAAGAACTCGGCGATGTCCTGCTTAATGCCATGATGCTGGTGGAAATGCATGAGGAATCCCAATCGAACGCCGCCATCGATTCCTTGAATGAGGTATGTGAAAAACTGGTTCGCAGGCATCCTCATGTGTTCGGGTCCCATCGTGTGGAAACCAGCGACCAAGTCATCAATCTGTGGAACACCATCAAGGTCGAGATTGAAGGAAAGACTTCCCACCAGGATGATTTCTTCAGCAGGGTTCCCTCCTCCCTGCCTCCTCTGGAGATGGCCAATGAGATTCAAAAGAAAATACGCAAAGTCGGATTCGATTGGCCCGAAGTCGAAGGCGTTTTCACCAAAGTAAAGGAAGAGCTTGATGAAGTAATGCACGCACAACAGCATCCAGAAGATCGAAACGAGGATGTAGAGATGGAATTGGGGGATTTGCTCTTCGCCGTGGTAAACCTCGCCCGGTTTTTGGGCTACAACCCATCGGTCGCTCTGCACCGCTCCAATCAGAAGATGAGAATGCGTTTCAACGCCCTGCACCGTCTGGCAAAGCAACGCAATATCAATCTTGGTGCAGACAATCTCGAAGCGATGGATGCTTTGTGGAATGAAGTCAAACAATCGGAAGTGATGAGCTGAGAGGAGATGATCATGGAAACTGCAAGACTGCAACCAAACCGTTCCATGCAGCGTAAACGAGAGAATAGTGCCGTGTACGAACGCATTGCCTTGGATGTAGCGAAGCGTATTGTCCGGGGAGAGATAGCAGAAGGGGTACGACTATCGGGAAGAACCCTGCTCTCGGGAGAATATGGGGTTTCCCCCGAAACAATCCGCCGTTCCTTTGCGTTGTTGGAAGAAATGGAAGTCGTGCAGGTTATGCAAAACAGCGGTGCTTTGGTCAAAAGCAGCCAAAAGGCGAAGACATTCATCGAAAAATATGAAAAGCAGGACGAATCAAAGTTGCTCATGCATCGCATGCGCCAGATTCTCGAGGAACATGCAGCACTCGACCACGAGCTTCTGTCCATCGCAAAGCAATTGTTCTCCGTGAACACCCGTTTTCATGAGGCGAACCCGTTCCCGATCTTCGAATATACCATTTCCGAACAAAGCAAAGCCGTCGGGAAAACCTTGGGGGAGTTGAACTTCTGGCAGGAAACCGAGGCCACAGTGGTAGCGATCCGTAGAGACGGGGCGATCACCCTATCTCCGGGGCCGTATCTTCCGCTCCGCGCAAATGACGTGCTGATGATGGTCGGTCCCCAGCACGCCACTCTGAACATCCAATCCTTATTGGACTGATCGTCCTTCCCGAATCGTTTCGAAATACGCAGGATACGAGGTATCCCACGATCCTGCATACACATTGGTACGGACGATCGTAAGCCTGCTTGCCAAAGCAAATTTGTCCGCTTCCGATCCGAACAACAATTTGACCATATTTTTCTCGCCTTCGATCAGAACCGCAAAATTCCTGCCATCCAGATTGGTGACCTGTGCTCCTTGCACTGGATCATTCGCCAGTTGCACCAGTAGTTCCCTGGTTTGGGAATCCTCTCGGGTGTCGATGGTGTATCTGCTGCCTTTCAAATGCTTTGCCAGCGTCTGCTTCTTGCCTCCTGCAAGAAACACCACCTGCCCTACTTCGTATCCCTCATTCAACGCCTGCTGAAGCTGCAGCTTCACTTGTGCTTCCGTCAAGGAATCGACGCCAACCAATTCTGCAAGCATCACTTCTTCCAAGCCTTCGATTCCGATCGACAAGGGATTGACGAATTCCAATTTTGGTTTGGGATTGTATCCTTGGGTGAACTGAACTTGCAGGGAGGAACGTTGGAAAGCCATTTCGAAGTTTCTCATCGCATTGATGTGGCTGATATACAATGATTTTCCATATCGTCGGTAGGTTATCAATGCCTGGATACTCTCACCAGTAACCGAGAGTTGTTCCGTTTTCTCGATTCGATGCTCACGCACCGCTTCCATGAGTGGATCAACATGGGTGGTATCCACCACCTTGGTCATTTTTGAGCATACGCCGCAAAGATGGTCGCATGTCGGAAGGCAACGTTCAGTCAGGAACAATTGTCTAGCCATCACATACTCATCCTTGAGATACTTCTTGCTCACCTGCATACTCACACTGTCCCATGGCAACGTATCATCCAGAGCATATGCTTTAAAAATGGAGGGATTCGGATCATAGGAGGCTTCCTCAATCGCTTCCATCCAGAGGTCGGCGCGCAAGTACTCATCCCATGCATCGAGACGACACCCCTTCTGGTAGGCTCGCTCGATGATGGATGCATATCGTTCATCTCCTCTGCTGATCAAACCTTCCAGGTAACTGATGTTCGGTTCATGATAACTAACCTTGCACCCTCTGATCCGTTCGTTGATCATCTTCTTCAATGCAGAGAGTTGCTGGTACGATTGCTGGGGTGTTCTTTGGGCACACCATTGGAACGGAGTATGCGGCTTGGGGATGAACGTACCGATATTGATGTTCATATGCAGGTGGGTCTCATCTGCAATGGCTCCAAGATAATCGACGATCGCTTGGTTTTCTTCTTCCTGGTCGACAAAGGGAAGCCCTATCATAAAATAGAACTTGGCAAGTTTCCATCCCCTGCTTTTCGCTTCCTTTGCAATCTGGATGACTTGTTCGAGCGGCACTTCCTTGTTCATCGCCTGTTGCCATGCCAATTTGGGAGTTTCGATAGCAAATGTCAGCCCGCTTTTCCTGACCTCGGACAGTTGTTCAAGAATTCCCAAGGAAAAGGAGGTCACCTTCAAACTCGGCAGGGAAAACGAGACATGACGAGGCCCATACTCGGTGTTCAACGTCTCGATCAATTCCTTAATATATGGATGATCCCCACTGGACAAGGAGGAAAGGGTAATTTCCCGAAAACCGAATGTACTGACATACTGTTCGACTTGGTCCCTCATGGTAGTGTACAACTTCTGTCGATAGGGCTTGTAGTATTGGCCGGCATGACAAAACCTGCAGCCATTCGGACAACCTCGCATGATCTCCACCACCCCATTGTCCTGAGCCACCTTGAAATTCGGAACTACATAATACCCGAAGGTATGGTCCTGATTTTCGGCGAAGGTGGTATCCACATACCTGACTGCCTTTTTCTTGCCCGGATACCAGAGATAGGGAACCTCTCGGAGCATGTCGATCTTCTGTGCCCGGCTCTTGTTCTCTTTCTTTGCATCAATAAGCATCTGCACCACTGCTTCCAGTCCACCTTCCGCTTCCCCGATATAGACAAAGTCAAAGAAAGGGGCAAACGGAAGCGGATTGGTTACGGCAGGCCCTCCTGCGATGACCAGAGGATGTTCATCGGTGCGCGAATCGGCATGCAGGGGAATTCGTCCTAATTCCAATACCTGCAAAATATTCGTGGCACAGAGTTCATAGCCGATGGATATGCCCAGCAAATCCAGATCACAAAGGCTCTTATGCAAGTCTAACGTATACAGCGGCTCTTGCTTTTCTCTGAGCAATGCCTCGAAGTCGGGAGCTACGGAGAACACCCGGTCACAATGTACCTCTTCCATCTTGTTGAGCAGATCATAGAGGATGCGCACCGCATGGTTGCTCATCCCGATCTCATAGAGATCAGGAAAGCAGATCGCTGCATGGAAGGTGACTTTACAGAGGTCCTTCTGCCCGTAATGGAATTCACCACCGGTGTACCGGCTGGGATTTTGTATCATCAGAAGATCATCGGCGAGTGTATCGTGCAATTGCATGGCATTCCTTCTTTATGGTAATGATTGTATCAGACTCTGATACTTGTTTGCCTGCACCCTGGCATCAGATTTCCTGCTGAATTCGTAAAGTGCAGTATAGAGATCCTTACGGACATCGGTTGCCATTTCCTTGTTCTCAAACGAAACGGCATAGGAAAGATACGCTTGTGCTTGCTGCCTGTCATCAACCTTACTGGAAGCGAGGAGGAGAATCTGCACCACCTCTTGCACAGGAAGGTTCGAGCAGGATTCCTTCACCATGGAAAGCGGTGCATTTCCCTGAACAAGCATCCGTGCATAGGAAAGGGGATCCATTGTTTGTCTCAGGTAGGTCGCAAACACTCTTGCCGCCTCGTCTCGGCGATTCAAGGATAGCAAAGCCTGATAATACAGTTTGGCTTCCTCCAAATCAAGTGCGTTCCCTGCTTCCAGATAAGCTGCCTGACTAGCTACCATTCCCATCTGATGCGCCTCTCCGGCAACCTGTACAGCCAGCTGTCGAGCGGCCAATGAAACCTTGCTTTCCTCAGTGAGGGAGAAATACAATGCAAGGTCGGCTACAGCCTCAGCATTATCACCCATCCGTTGTTGTGCCAAGGCGATGTAATAGAGGGCACCTGATGCATAATGCTTGGAAAATTCAGCTCTCGCAGCCTGCAGCAGTTGTGGATAATCCCCCTCGATGGCCAATTCAGCCAGTGAGGGAGAAGGTTTGGCACATCCCATGGAGAAAAGCAAAAAAAGAGAGAACAGGAGAAGGGTGCACCATCGTGTTCTCATCATTCTCTGTTCTCCTATGGTATCAAAAAAACAAGGCAGGCAATAAGCCGGGTTCTGTATATGATGATCATCTATCCACGAACCTTGTTGCCAAGGCTCTCTAGCAACCGACCCGCAGGCAATGGACGGACAGCCCTGCCTGCTGCTTGGTTTTGCTCCTGACGAGGCTTGCCCTGCCACCCCTGTTGCCAGTAGTGCGGTGGGCTCTTACCCCACCATTTCACCCTTACCGGAAAACCGGCGGTATATTTTCTGTGGCGCTCTCTATAGCGTTACCGCTCCCGGGTGTTACCCGGCGTCATGTCCTATGGAGCCCGGACTTTCCTCAAGCGGCTCTAAAGCCGCCCGCGATCATCTAGCCTACCTTGAAATACAACCTACAATAGATCGTCGAATTCACTGCTATCGACAAAGTCGGCCAAACCGCCTTCCTCAATCTCAATATCCTCGACACTCTTGCGGAACTGTTCGTCAGCACCCTCGACCTCCTCATAAAAGAGGATTCGGCTGCAATACGGGCAGAACTCAATTTCCTTCTCCGAGCGCACGTCATTGACGAACTGGATGGGAAGTACGATATGACAACCCTGACAGACCAATCCGTGAATGGGTACAATACCCTTACCTTTCTTGTTACGGACGATATTACAGAACTTGTTGTACAAATCCTCAGTGATGTCCCCTGCAATATATCCGATGCATTTCTGTTCCAAATCGGCGAGTTGGGCTTTCTTTTCAGCAAGCAAAGCTTCAATCTTACCGGCTTCGGCATCGACTTCCTGTTTCTGCAACGTCATCAACTGTTCTTTCTCAGTCAAACGTTCACTGAATTCATGTACCTGCTTCTCTTTTACATGCAGCAACTTGAGCAGATTCTGCTCTTTTGCCGAAGCATCCTTGATCTCTTTTTCCAACGCCTCAAATTCACGTTGGGTTGAAATCAATTCCATTTGCTTCTCAGAGTTTTCGCGTGCATGGACAGCATCGTCATACTGAATCCGAAGGCTCTTCAGCTCATCCTTGGCTGCTTCGCTTCTGGTATGTTCCTCAATATATTCGAGGTTGATCTTGTCCAGCAGCTCCTGCTTCACCTTCAGATCCCTCGGCAACTTGACAATCTCATCCTCAAGTGCAAACCGGACAATCAGGTCTTCCTGCAATTGGCTGAGCTTTTCAAACACTACTGCTTCTTCCATCATCTTCTCCCTGTATCTCAAATGAAATCCTTCAATTTTCTACTACGTTTCGGGTGTCTCAGCCGCCGAAGGGCTTTTGCCTCGATCTGTCGGATACGTTCCCTCGTTACCTCAAAATACAATCCTACTTCCTCAAGTGTCAATGAATATCCGTCCTCAAGACCAAAACGCATCTTCAAAACCTCTTGCTCACGAGCAGGAAGTGTAGCCAACACGTCCTTGAGTTGCTCCTGCAGCAATGAATACGCTGTTTGGGTTGCAGGATTCTCCACTTCTTTGTCCTCGATGAAATCGGAGAGCAACGAATCCTCCTCCTCACCTACCGGCGTCTCAAGGCTGATCGGTTCACGTGCAACGTTCTTCACGGCCTTTACCTTGCTTTCGGTCCAACCGAGCTTCTCGGCGACTTCCTCATCAGTCGGTTCACGACCAAGGGATTGCATGAGCATCCTTGACTCCCGGACCACCTTGTTGATCTGTTCAATCATATGCACCGGAACACGAATGGTGCGGGCCTGATCGCTGATCGAACGGGTAATGGCCTGGCGAATCCACCACGTGGCATAGGTAGAGAACTTGAACCCTTTGCGGTACTCGAACTTCTCAACCGCCTTGATGAGGCCGATGTTCCCTTCCTGGACCAAGTCAAAGAAATGGAGCCCGCGGTTGGTATACTTCTTTGCAATCGAGACAACCAAACGAAGGTTTGCCCTGATCAGGCGATCCTTTGCATCCTTCATCATCTTCTGGCCGAATTTGATCTTCGTTGAATGGATCAGGATATTCTCGCAGGTTTCCTCGAACTGGTATTCGATCTGTTTGAGTTCCTTCTCGGTCAGCTGAAGCTCACGAATCAGGTCCTTGATCGTATCACTGGAAAGATGCAGTTCCTCCTCAATCTTCCCACTCCTGCTTTGCGTAGCCAAATCACGGCCGAGCTGACGCAGTTCCTTGGCAGAGGAAATATGGAGTTTGTTCTCGAGCTGCTGCTTCTTTTCCTTATAGGTACGGATCTTGTTCTCTGCATCGACGAAATCATGGGTAAATGCAGTGATCTCCTCAGGCTGCAACTCGACTTTGGAAAGCTTCTTAAGCAGTGTAATCCGGGTTTTCACCAACGTATCGTCATGCAGTACATCCTCACCGCTTGAGATCATCTGTTCTTTCTTCGCAATATAATTCTTCAAGGAAGCCTGAACATCCTTCAACTGTTCCTTGTAAAATTGAGTGAACCGTTTCTGGTTGGTCACCAGCTCCTTGTAATCCTTTGCGTTGTACTCTTCTTCCTGGCCTTCAATCTTCGTGTTGAGCGTTTTGATGATCTCATGAAACCGAGTGATCATGACCCCGCTTTCCTGGATGACCTCCTTGATGATCAAGGCACCGTCCTCCATCTTCTTGCTCAACTCAACTTCCTGGTCTGCAGTAAGGAGGTTCTCCTTGCCGATCTCCCGAAGATACAACCGAATCGGGTCATCACCGCTGGTGTCACTCTTGTCGGTTCCGAGAATCATACTGTGGCGGACATGTTCAATGTCCCCGTCATGGTCATCCAAGCTGGAGATGTCCACGAAGTGATCACTGCCTCCGATGGAGTCATCATCGGTGCCTATACCGCTCCAGGCATGTTTCATTGCATGGGAACCATCTTCATCGTCCTCGAGAGAGGATTCTTCATCCTCGTCCTCGTCCTCCGGTTCCTCTTTGTTCTTTTTGCCTTCGGCTTCCTTTTCCTCATGATGTTCGGAAAAGTCATCAATCAAGAGATCTACACCAAGGTCATCCTCCTCGAGGTCTTCCTCGAGAAGATCGACATCATCCGGTTCCTCTTCAAGTTCAGTATCGATATCATCAGGAGAAGGCCCTTCCCCATACAAAGACCCCATGGGAGCCTCATCGTTCTCAGTGACCATGATCTCCAGCTCACTGAGTGTCTGCATGATTTCATCGACAGCCTCATCCGTGGCATTCTGTGTTCCAAGAGCCTTGCGAATCTCGTCCTTGGTTACATGTCCGGTCTCTGCTGAGCGCGCCACCATATCTTTTACTATGGCCTGCGAAATGTTCTCATCAAGCATCTGTATCTCTACCTACCCTGTGTAATTATCCTGCCCGAGAGCTTGCTTCAATTCAGAAATCCTTGCATCGATCTCCGTCTTCTCTCTCAGCAGTTCCTCGATCCCTTCATCCTCAGTGCCGTCATGAAGGCTGATATCCAAGAGCCGCTTGTTACTCAAGCGTTTCTTCTCATAATTCCTCAGTTGAATCCGATTCACCGCTTCATTGAGCACCTTTTGGGGTGCAAGCCTAAAGTCTTCCATCGTAAAGGAAGCTGCTACGTCACTTCTGAGCTGTGGATCCTCAATCATCTGCAGGATGTATTCATCATGCTTGCCGACCTCTTCCCGTGCCGCTTCTTCCAATACATCATAAAGAGCCTCGGCTTCCTTATCCTCCAAATCCTCAACAGCAAGTTTATATCGTATCTGAAGATACAAATCCCTATTATTGACAAGTGTCAACATTGCATACAAATCCACGGAAATGGTTGCAGGATTCAATGGTTTTACCTGCTGTTCCAGGACCGGAGAAACCGGTTTGGATACTTTGCTCAGCCCCCGCGAATAATCCGCATGTATCGACGCTTCATCTACATTCAGCTTTGCAGCCAATCCCTTGATAAGATCCTGTCTCTCAATGGATGACTGCGTAGCGTCCAAATATGGTCTCACAGCGGTAAAAGCTGAAGATTTGCCTTTGGACGTCAGTATATCATACTGGTTTACCGCATTGTTTACAAGATAACGAAACCCTTGCACTGACTGTTGTAATTCCCTTTTCAATTGCTCTTCCCCGGAATTCTGGACCAATTCGGAAGCATCCTTCGCCGAACGCAGCTGCAGCACCGAATTTTCCATCCCGAGGCTTTGCGCCAATACCAAAGCCTTTGCCGTCGCATTTTGCCCGGCCTGATCACTATCAAAGAGAATCTGTACCGAGGTACAGTAACGTCTGAGCAGTTTTGCCTGTTCCTCGGTAAAAGAAGTCCCCAGAGGGGCCATAGCGTTGGTGAACCCCGCCTGATGAAGCGCAACCACATCAAAGTTGCCCTCACACAAGATGGCACTTTGCCCCTTCTTGATGGTATCCAGCGACTCATACAAACCAAACAAGATATGCTTCTTGCTGTAAATCGCCGTTTCAGGAGTATTGATGTACTTGGCTTTGGCCGTAAACGTGAGATCTCTTCCTCCGAATGCCACAGTCTTTCCCTGCCAGGTACGAATGGGGAACATCAGACGATCACGAAACAGGGGAAACGTTGGATTGTTCTGACTGAAAAGCCCCGACTGGGTAAGCAGTTCATCGCTGTAATGGTGTTTTTTCAAAAAACCATGCAACCAGGATGCATCGCTCGGTGCATACCCGAGATTGAATTTCTCCCATAACGCCGGGTCGACTTTGCGTTGTTCCAGATACGCTCGTGCTTGTTTTCCGGCCGGTGAGGAAGTCAACAAGAAATGGAAGGATCCAGCAAGTTTGTCATACAGATCGTACAAGGTTTCGTGGAGATCCCTTCGCTTCCGCTCATCCGGATTTTCATCGACCAACTCAACATTGGCCTTTTTTGCGAGTATCTTGACCGACTCATAGAAGGGGACTTTCTCCATTTCCATGACGAAGTCGAACATTGAACCGCCTTTCTTGCAGCTGAAACAATAGTAGAAACCTTGGTCGTCGACCACGGAGAAAGACGGGGTTTTTTCCTGGTGGAACGGGCACAACCCCCACAACCTTCCCCCTCGCGCTGAAAGCGTTACATAATCGGAGACAACCTCACTGATGGGAAGACGAGCCTTGATCTGCTCAAGGACAGCGTCGGACACTTTCGCCATGGCTTGTCCTATCGGAGTATCAAGGGATCTTGGCCGGCATGTACGCAAAGCAAGGCATCAATTTCTTCCTTACTGTACACCCTTCCCGATCCGATACCCGGGCAGGCTTGTTTCTCTTGTTCCCAGCTTTCCTTGCTTTCCATTACGTTTCTCCAGAAGGGATACGTGCGACATTGCCTCGGCCTGGCTTCATAGACCGAACAACCCTGTTTCGTAAGGAAAATACAATCAAAATTATCCCGTTCAAGCAAACTGAGCATCGAAAAACCACCCATCGGTACCTTTCGACAATACGTGTTGATGAATTTCTCCTCAGCTAATGCGGTGAATCGGACCAATCTCTCCAAATCCTCGCGGGAAAGAAACACAAACCCAGGTTCACAGCTGCAACAATAATTGCACCCTTCCTTACAGGCGAATTGTAATCCTTCCTCATAAAAACAACGCATCAACACCTCTACTCATACAAGACGGAAAAAAGGCCTTCCTCTGAGAAGAAGGCCTTCAAGTGGAGAGAGAAGGATTCGAACCTTCGAAGGTATAACCAACAGATTTACAGTCTGCCCCCTTTGGCCACTCGGGAACCTCTCCATGCCAAAAGACAACCGTACATTACAAAGTATTGACTCTTTTGTCAACCAACTTCGTCAATTTTATCAATTCTCGCATTTCAGACGAGAAAACGGTATGCTTGACAGAGCGTTTTCCTGTCGGTATAGTGCAACAGTCCAAGCCGACTTAGCTCAGCGGTAGAGCACGTGACTTGTAATCTCGGGGTCGTCAGTTCAATCCTGACAGTCGGCTCGATCAGGCACATCAGTTTTTCTCTGGTGTGCCTGTTTCATTGGTACGCATCCGTGAGGAATTTCTGATCGTCAAGGTCGGCTTGAGCACCACATCCCCAACCGGTCGACCGGAGAGCCTTTGCGTGAGCAAATCCACCGCCTGTCTTCCCAACAACAAGGGATCTTGGCGGATGCTGCTCAATTCAGGTCGGGCCACCTCGGAGAGAAACGAATCGTCATACCCCAGGATCGACACTTGCTCAGGAACATTGATATGCTGCTCCTGCAATGCTTGCAATACACCTGAGGCTACCGAGTCGTTGCAACACAAAATTGCATCAAAATCCTTCAGTGTCGAGAGAAACGCCTTTGCCTGGGTATATCCGCTGGAAAAATCATAACCGGCAACCCATACCAGATCGGGGTCAAGCTCCAACGAGAATTCAGAGAGTGCCTTCCGATATCCTGCCAGACGATCGAGAGACGAATAACTGCCCCGCTTCATGTCTGAATCAAGATCCCTGAGCATCTGATGCTTCTCTATAGTCTGCGGCTGCCAGAAACTGGCAAAAAAGGCGATGTGTCGGTGATTGCCCCGCAAGAGATATTTGGTCGCTAGATATCCACCCAGTTCATTGTCATAATAAATATGGACGCCGCCTTTCTGATAGGCTCGTCGGTAGACGATGAGCACTGCCACATCGCGAGGGAGAAAGGATAGCGAGGCATCGGAGATAGGGCAGAACAACAAAGCCGAAACCCCAAGCTGGGCAGCCTGCTGCAGGCACAACGCTTCCTGTTCTGCACTTCCATTGGAAGAATATACCACCAAATTCTGCTTCGCTTCATTCGCTCTGGCAAGCACCCCCTCGGCTACCAAGGAAAAGAAGGGGTTTTGCAAACTGGGAACGATGAGAGCCCAGAGGTTCTGAGCATGCTTCTTGATCGGAGTGACATATCCGAGCTGCTCGATAGCTTCATGCACCTTCTGGCGAACAACCGGGTCGACACGTAATGAATTGTTGATGACACGGGAGACTGTGGCGATGGATACGCCTGCCATGGCTGCTACATCGGTAATGGTAACGTCCTTCGTATTCACAACTCTGCATCCTCCATAACCTCCAGATTTGCCCCGCATGCACGAAACGAATCAAAAAAACCGGGGAACGATACATCAGCACATTCCGCGTCGGTCACCACAACCTCTTCTTGTGCTGCCATTGCGGCACTTACCAACGCCATGGCAATGCGGTGGTCGTGCGAGGAGGATACCGTGCCTGCTCCGATCGCTGTAGGACCACGAACCACCAGCGAATCTTCGACAATGGAAAGATCACAACCCAACAGGTTGAGCTTTTGCGTCATCTCCCCCACCCGATCGGTTTCCTTCACCCGTACATGTTGCAGATTGGTGAAAACCGTACTGCCGTGTGCCTGGGTTGCCGCTACCACCAACGCCGGCAAGGCATCGGGTATATCCGAAAGATCGATGACCTGCCCACCCTGGAGGGCAACACCCCCTTTGCAATGAAGGGTACCCGCCTCTGTATCCTTGACGATATCGGCTCCCATGGAAATGAGGATGTCCACTACCCGTTTGTCCCCCTGGCTGTCCTGAAAGTCGAGCCCGGTCAAGACAAGATCGGAATCGGTGATAACGCTCGCAACCAAGGGGAATGCGACGGCAGACCAGTCGGCGGGAATGTGATGTTCCCCACTTTTGTAGGATTGCCCTCCCTCAATCGTGAATGCTCCATATGCATGGTCGTTCGCCACGTCAACACCGTAGCGATGCATCCAATCGAGTGTCATCTGCACATACGGCTTTTCCAGTGCGTCCACCACCGTAAGATGGGTGGTCGATTGTACCAAAGGCGTACTTAATAAAAGGCTGGAGACATATTGACTGTTGAAGCCGTTGATCGTAGTGTTTCCACCTTTCATGACACCACGAACCACCACCGGAGGCGCACTTTGATTCGGTCGGGTGAGAAAGGCTTTGGCTCCAAGCTCGTTCAATGCATTCACCAAAGGGAGAATGGGACGCCGTCTGATCTGCTGATCTCCGGTAATCACCGTGTACCCATCGACCAATGCCGCCACCGACGTAAAAAAACATGTGGTCGTACCTGAATTTCGGGTATCAATGCAATTTTCCGGTACAAGCAGCTGTGAGCCCCGTCCTTCTATGACCCATCGGCCTTTCTGTTGTTGGACGGTTGCACCAAAAGCCTTGGAAACGGCAAGTGCGCTCAGGCCGTCTCCACTGGCCAAAGGATTATGAATGACCGACGGTCCTTTTGCCAGCAACGAGAGCAACACACAACGGATGGTATGGCTCTTGGAACCAGGAACTTGGAGTGTCCCATGCAGGGATCCGGGGCTTACACGTACTTGCATGCATCAATTCCTTTTTTGCCGAAAGCGTTGTTTGAACCATTTGGTCTGAGAGACCAAGGTGAGTATGATGAACAGGGTGAGCACGAAAGTGATTGGGCGATTGAACAGGGCTGAAAGCATATTATCTTCACTCGATGCCAAGGATATCGCCCGCCTGAAATTCGAATCCATCATACCGCCAAGCACGATGGCCAGTGTCATGGGTGCAACCGAATAGGATCGGCTGCGCATGAAAAATCCAAGAAGTCCGAAGAAGAACAACAATCCCACATCGAAAAGCCGGTTGTTGGTGGCAAAGGAACCGATTACACACAACACGGTCACCAATGGCAGCAGAATGCGTTTGGGAATCGTGATCACCTTGCTGATACGCCCTGATGCAAAAAAACCGAGGATGAGCAAAAAGATGCTTCCGATGAAACCTCCGGCAAGGATTGCATGGAACAACGGTTGGCTGTCACGGATGAACAGCGGTCCTGGACGAAGCCCATGCACATAGAATACGGAAAGAATGATCGCCGTAACGGCATCACCGGGGATGGCCAGGGTAAGCATGGGGATGAGCGCACCACCGATGCAGGCATTGTTCGCTGTCTCGCTTGCAATGATACCTTCAACCGCACCCTCCCCGAATGGCTGGGAAGGATGCTTTTCAAGCCGTTTTGCCTGACTGTAGGCCAGGAAAGCCGCCACCGGCCCTCCTGCTCCCGGCAAAGCCCCTACCAACACGCCGATGGTTGCATACCAGAGGGAGAATCTCCCACGCTTGAGCACTTCCGAAGCCTTCAGTTTCTGTTTGGAAACCGTCATGGCCGTTCCTTCAAGCCGAGCATTTGTTACGACCATCAGGACTTCTGAAAAACCGAACAACCCGACCAAGGCCGGGACAATGTTGATCCCGGCCTGAAGATCCTGGATGCCGAATGTGAGCCTGGGCGTTCCCATAACCGAATCCAAACCGATCATACTGAAGAACAATCCCAGGGCTGCACTGATCAAGCCTTTTGCGAAGTTCTGACTTGTCAAGGAACCAACCGTCGTCAATCCGAAGAGTGCCAGTAAGAAATAATCCATCGGAGTAAAACGCAGTGCCAGATTGGAAATCGGACGAGCCAGGACAAACAAGGCAATGAACCCGAAGAGCGTCCCGATGCAGGAATAGACGATTGCATAGACCAATGCCTTGTATGATTCTCCCCTGTTCGCCAAGGGAAACCCATCCAAGGTGGTAACCACGGAGGAAGGAGCTCCGGGTATATTGATCAAGATGGCGGACAGTGCCCCGCTGAAGACTCCGACGACATATACGCCCATGATCATGGCTAAAGCATCGGTGGTCTGCCAGGAATACGTGATGGAAACCAACAAAGCTGTGGCCATGGACACGGAAAGCCCGGGTATGGCGCCGATGAACAAACCGGCAACCGATCCTGCCAGTACCAAAGCTACGAACCGAAAATTGAGGAAGAATCCGAGTATATCGATCAATTCATTCATGAAACAAATCTCCTAGGGCAACATGACATGCAGCATCCGAGCGAAAAGCACATACATGACCAGCGGGAACAGGATACTGATCAGAATGATACGTACCGTATTCCGTTCTCCCAGGTACCAAATCAGGACGGCAAGGAATATGACCGAAGAACCCAGGAACCCGACAAACGGCATAACCGCCATATAGATGAGGGTCGTCAACGCAACGATTGCGGTATCCTTGTATTGTAGGGTTGCCGGAGAATTCTGCTTCTTTCCTTCAGCTTTGCCTTGACGCAATAATACAACCGCCAAAGGCAGGAAAAACAATGCAATCAACAACGGAAACAAATAAGGCGATTGTTTCCATTCACCGTCGTTTTGATAATGATTGAACAATGCGTAGATGAGCAACGCGATCGAAAAAGCCAAAAATACCAACCCTTCGATATACGTCGATCTATTGGGCTTCGCTTGCCGTGGTTCCATGATGATCATACTCCTTGAAAGGAGGGTCGGAAGGCAGAACGCGCTATCCGACCCAACCTGCAGACTAGTAACTGAGCTTTTTAATGCCGAATTTCTCCGGACTGAACTTTGCCGCCCCGCTATCATACAGCAACCAGGATACCAACGATTCCCAATCCCTGAAGAAGGTGCGCATCGATTGCTCATCCGGATATGCCTCGTACAATTTATCCAAGGAGTTCTGTGCAACAAAATCCTTCCACTGCTGCTCTTCTACAGCCTGTTTGGCGGCTGTCCGCAAGGTATCAACTACATTCTGCGGTACATCGGCTTTCACCAACAAGGAAAGCGGGGTGAAGGGATTACCCAGATACTTTTCACTTCCCGGAAGAATTTCACCCAGGGTGGGCACATCTGGATAGGCGCTCAACGGTTGGAGTGCGGAAATACCGAGCAACTTCAAGTCCCCGCTTGCCAGATATCCGGTGACCGTGGAATAGTTTGAATTGGTGAAATCGACCTGCTTGCCCAGGACAGCCAGAATACAATCGGCTCCACCTGGATAGGCGGTAAGCGCCATATCCAATCCCATTTTGTTGTAAATCAAAGCTTGTACATGTCCGCTTCCCCCCGGTCCCGTATAGGACATTTTCACTTTTCCAGGGCGGGCTTTGATGTCATCGACCAAATCCTGCAGCGTTTGATAGGGGGAATCCTTTCCTACCACGATGACTTTCGGGTCATTGACGGCGACCATTATCGGCGTAAAATCATCATAGCTCATCTGTGACAATCCCATGACCCGTTGGGTGCCAAGCGATTCCGCAGTAAAGAGCACAGTGTACCCGTCACTTTTTGCATCCAGAACAGTCTTTGCCCCAATGGAGCCGCTGGCGCCTCCCTGGTTGATGACGGTAATGCTTTGGCCAAGGTGTTTTTCCAATTGAACCGCCAATTGTCTTCCGCTGATATCGGTCGTACCGCCGGCACCATACGGAACAATCATCGTTATGGGTTTCTGAGGATAGGCGGCCGGACTCTGGGACTCAACATTTCCCGCACCGAACAAACCAAGACCGACGGTCAATACCGCTACGAAAACGAACAATCGTGATTTCATACAAGCCTCCATTTGTGCTCATTTGTAAATTATCATTTAGTATGCAGTTTAGACCATATTTATGCAACTATTATTCAATTATATTTTATATAAAATGTGTTTTCTTACCATTACAACGAATTAGCGATGTGGTATTTACGCAATCATTTGTAAATTTTCATACATATAGGTAAAAACATACCACCCTTTCGGGTGGCTGCTTCCTCTAGAGCTGCAAGTCCGGCCTGAGACGTTGCGCCCCATCCAAGAAAACAGGAACACTTTGGTTCATGGGGTGGCCGACCACCAGAAGCATCCTGATCACTCGTTCCAACATGCCCTCGATTTCCAATTCCTGCATGCAGAACAACGGAGTTGTTGCACAAAAGCCACCCTTGCGCAAACCGGTCGCAGGATTACGCGACTTCAGGTCATTTGTTTGGGTAATCAGCAGACAGCTGACATCACCCTCGTCCAAAGCATTCTTTTCCAACAACTGCGAATACAACTTGCACGCAGCCTCATCAATCAACCTTGGGTCATCGCCATCCACACAAATGGCTCCCCTAATCGCACACATATGCATCAAATCCATACATCCTCTCTCAACTGATGACCACACCCTTGGTGATCACCTGTTCCAAAATTGCGACAATCAGACTCAGTGCAAATACCACAAGCATTCGCAGCAAGGTCAAAACCACGACAGAAAAAGGAAACACCCGATCGCTTGCCCACACAATGACGGAAAATACCAGGATCCAGAAACCAAACAAGAGACTGGTCCAGCTGATCAAATACACCAGGAACTGCAATAACTCAATGAACGACTGCTGTACGGAAAAGAAGCTGCTCAATAGGTACACGACAAAGAAAAAGAGATAAAGCAGGAGCGTATAGGTGTGTACCCTACTGGAGAACGCCAGCAATCGTCGCGTTTGTAACATACGAGGATGGTAGCACCTAATCCTGTCTGTCTGCAACCGGGAAACAGACGAAGAGACTTTTGTCGTGTTCCACTAAAAGCTGAAGAACTGAATCATTGGTACGGTTCGACAACGAAAGGGAGGTCATCGACAATGCATAGCGGTCAAGCGGCCAGAACAAGGCTTTGGCGGTCACCACCACTTTTTCAGCATAGTGTACGGGGAACAAACTGATCGTCATCCCGATTTCAAGATTGGAAAATCGACGGAAACCAGTCACCAGATGAAGGGTTTCATAACAGGTATACCAAGCCAAAGGGGCTGGATACCGGGAAAACAATGCGTAGGTGGCAAAGAGGTGATCCATGCGGAATCCACCGCCTCCTACCAATACATACTCGGTATAGCCTTGGTCGAGCGCATGCCGCAAAGCCAGTTCGGTATCACTTTCATCCTTGTCCTTGGGTTGCTTGAGAGCATTATGCTCGATGATTTCCGCCAGGAACCGAGTGGAATCAAAATCCCCGATGCAGCAATCAACTCGAATGCCCATGCGCTTGGCTGTATCATATCCGCTGTCGGCTGCAATGACATAATCATGGGTATCAATAAGATCGGAAGGAAGGTGCGTCGGAGCTCCTCCCCCTGTAAATATAATAGCTTTACTCATATTTTCTCACTTTATCTTGCGGATGTTGCAATATTAGAATATTATATTACCACATTCATAAATCAAAGAGGTTACCGCATGGCCAATGTTGCTCAACAATTAGCACAGTATGCTCTCAAGAGCGCCGATATCATGATTCCCAAACAAGGTGTCGACCTTTCCAAGTGGGCTGTCGTAGCTTGCGACCAGTATACGTCAGAACCGCAGTATTGGGAACAGGTGGCCCAGGATGTCGGTGATGCACCCTCCACTCTGCACCTTATTTATCCTGAAGTGTATTTGGAAGAAGCCAATCCCCAGAAACGTATCGATTCCATCAATGCAAAAATGAAAAGCTATCTCGAGCAACAACTATTCACCACGTTTCCCGATTGCTTTTTCCTGGTGCATCGAAGCACCCCAAACAACCCGAAAGGCCGCTGGGGATTGTTGGTCACCCTCGATCTGGAACACTACGATTATGCCAAGGATTCCAAAACCCTGATCAGGGCTACCGAGGGAACCATCCTCTCAAGGATTCCACCACGCAAGGAAATCCGCAAGAATGCACCGCTTGAGCTGCCGCATATCATGGTTTTGATCAATGATGCGAGACGTTCGGTCATTGAGCGTCTGGCTGAAAAACGCGACACACTCGTCCAAGCCTACTCCACTCCCTTGATGGCAGGCGGCGGTCATCTTCAGGCTTGGGTGGTCGATAGTGTAGAGGACAAACAGGCGATCGCAGATGCCGTAGCTGCCATGCATGCAGACCTTGATCCGGACAATCCCCTGCTTTTCGCCATGGGTGACGGCAATCACAGCCTTGCAACTGCAAAAAGTTGTTGGATGGATATCAAACAACATCTCAGCGTCGACCAGAGGGAAACACACCCTGCACGGTATGCTCTGGTTGAATTGGAGAACATCTTCGACCCCGGCCTTGAGTTCGAACCCATCCACCGCGTCCTGTTCGGGGTGGATGGATCGACGTTTGAATCAGAAATCAGGAAGGTATGCGAATCCTTTGAGAAGAGAAGTATCGCTTCCCTCAATGAACTGGTCCATGCGATCAAGGAAGCCGACGGCAAACAGAAGTTCGGATTCTGCGATCAAAAGGGTTTTGTACTCTACAGCCTGAAGGCTCCTGAGGCAAACATCGCAGCCGGCACGCTGCAGCTGGTCATCGACAGTTTGCTTTCCCAGAAGAAAGGTACGGTGGATTATATCCATGGTGTCGAGACCACCGCAAATCTCGGCAAGAAACCGGGCAACATCGCCCTGATTCTTCCGGATGTCTCCAAGGCGACCTTCTTTGAGACCATCATCAAGGACAGTGCATTGCCAAGAAAGACATTCTCCATGGGAGAAGCGCACGAGAAGCGATACTATATGGAAGCGAGAAAGATCCAGGCCTAGAATAGAAGGCTGGAGGCGTCATAGACGCCGCATCTGAGCAGGGTGTAGGGTTCTGTGGTGCAATCGATCAAGGTGGATGGCGTATCATGCATCTTGTCTGGGTTCACCACGATGGCCTGCACCCTTTCTTTGTACATGAAGATGATATCGTTAATATGGGTAATGGCAAAACCACGCTCGTTCGCGGCTGTCGAATAGATCGGAGACCCCAACGCTTCGAGTATGGCAATGGTCAAGGGGTCGGACGGAACACGGATGGCGATCTTGCCATCACCTTCATGTTCCTCCAGGATTGCAGTAAGCGGACAAGGCCAATGCTGTTCCAACACTTCGGGGACCTTGCATAACCTCTTCGCCTGTTCCATCGTTGCCAGTACGGCAAACTGTTGTTCGCCGCTGCCCATCTTGAGTGTACGCAATTGGGAAAGGGTACTCTGATACAAACCACTGAGTCCGTAGATTGTATCACAAGGAAGCACGATGATATTGCCTGCACGCAATAGACGGACGATTCGATTCACCGAATCCTGTTCCGTCGTGTAGATCAATTGTGCTTCCTCGAACCTATCGCCCATGCTTCTTTCTCCATCGGTATGCAAAGATCCCATAGGATACCGTAAACAAGGAGGAAATGCCTAGGGCTGTCAGCAATACGTAGGGCCAAGAGAACCCGGGAAATATCGGGGCATGCCCGACAACAGGCGATGTAATCCCTCGTAGGGGCGGTTCAAGGTGCTTCTCATCAAAGTAATACACCTGTTCACCTTCGCTCTGATACCCATATTTGAAAGCGGCATCACGCAGCGCGTCATCACTGTTCATCTGATTGCGTTGCTGCTGCAAAGACTGCACCTGCAACGACAAGACTTCATCCTCATAGCGCAGCGAGGCAATTTCCCTGCGAAGCGCTTGGTTATGCAGATACCCGTCTTTTCCCACGAAGGCAAGAAGAATTGGAAAGCAAAGACATAGGCTGAGAGCGAAGACTACAGCTAATTTTCTTGTCATGCCATCCTTCAACCTCTATGATAAATATGATACTATAGGTATAGTACAAGTGTAAAGTTCGTGGTCGGAGGTGGCAATGTCTGAGAATAAACACTATGGGCGTCAGATCATTCTTAGCCTGTTTCTGACGGTTTTTCTGTTACTTGCCGCCTTGTATCTCGCATCCCGTTTTCTCCTGCCTTTGTATGAAGTGAACCAGGCACAGCTATACGGCGTCCTGGTGAAATTGTTTCCCTTGCTCATCGGCTTGATCATGATAGAAATCGGCGTCATGGTCGCACGGCGCAGAGATGAGGAATATGCGGACCAAGTGGACAAGCTTCCTCCGAATGCCTATGACAAACCCTTCTACACACTACCCCAGGATGATCCGGCGCATCTGCACAGCGATCAGATGCTGTACACACAACAAACCGTGGTGAAACCGGAAGGCAAGGCCGAACCGGTCATTGAGGAAGAGGAACTCGCACCGGCGACCATACAACCCATCCAAGAGATGTTCCCCAGGGCAGTGCAAGCTGAGCCGACGAAACCGGTTATCAAGGAGGAAGTCGAACTTCCCGAACCGGTGCAGAGTGAACAGGTTTTCTACAAAACTGATTTTACCACCATCCTCGGTGTTGAGTTGGATAATTCAAAGGATATGGATTATGATCTCACCTTGGTACTGATAGAGGTTACCGAAGGTCCTGCCGCCTTGATCGCAAACAAGCTGATGATGCTCAGCGGAGAGCTCGCCTACAGCTTCTCCTTGGAAGGCGGAAAAATTGCGATGGTGCTTCCGTTCTACAATTCTGATGAGGCCCGATCCTTTACCGTCTCCATGATCGAAAGTTGCAAGAAGGAATTTTCCGGATCCTCCCTGCAGATCGGATTCGCTTCACGAAACGGAAGGATGCTAGACGGCACCCAATTGCTGCATGAAGCTGAAGCCGCATGCAGCCTGGTCGAAGAAGCTCAGGATTAATCCTTCAACGGAATCTCGAAAACCATCCGGTCCCTGGTAAGGACAGTCGGCCCAAACACAGAGCGGGCATCCTTCAATAGATACCGGAGTTCTCCGTCACTGTACCGGGGACTGTAATGCAACAACCCTAATTGTCTCACTTCAGCTTCCTTTGCAATTGTTGCCGCTTGGGAAGCGGTCATATGCTTCTTTTCCAAAGCGGTCTCCAGCATATCATCGCCAAACATTCCCTCACACAAAAGCAGATCACTGTGCCGCACCTGCTCGGCGATGCTGGGAAGATACAGCGTATCGGTCACATAACTGAATGTTCGCCCTTCCCGCTTCTCGCCCACCACCTGGGAGGCATGGACCACGCTTCCATCCGTAAGGGAAACTGACTCACCTTTCTGCAGTTTTCCCCACAACGGCCCCATGGGGACCCCCAGCTCCTTCGCCCTCTGGGGATGGAATTCACCGGGTCTGTCCTTTTCCTTCATCACGTATCCTACACAGGGTTTGGTGTGGGAAAGCGGGAATGCACTGACGGTGAATTCATCGGTCTCCAGGATGACCCCAGGTTGAGCGACCTTGACAATAATCTCATAGTTGATGTACATGTCAAGAATTCTTCGATTTGCATCTATGTATTCCTTGAGTTTTGCTGGCCCATAGAGCGTCAAAGGTTCATCACGGTCCACCTGGCTGGAAAGCATCAGCATACCAGGAAGCCCGGTAACATGGTCGGCGTGCATATGACTGATAAAAATGGAATGAATCTTTTTCCATTTGAGATTCAGCATCTTCAAGGACACTTGTGTCCCTTCCCCGCAGTCAAACAGAAAAAGATCCCCATCCCTGCGGACCATGGCACTGGTAAGATAGCGGTTGGGAAGTGGCATCATACCACTGGTCCCGAGTACAAATACTTCAAAATTCATGGAAAGAGTATACCGGAAATCCGGAATTAGTCATAGTGTATGCAGAAAAGCGGTTCAATACGCATCACTCTTCTCAGACTCCATCGTACCGAGAGCATACTGACCAAGAACAATACCAGAAGGATCAACAAGATATCACCGACCGGAAGCACCACCGAGAAGTCCAGAAGATAATAGGAAAGCAAAGGTATGGAGCGTTTTGCAAGTAATGAAAGCACCCCACCCAAATTATCGGCAAGCAGGATCCCCAAACAACTTCCCACGGCTATCGAAACCAAGGTGACAAAGATGACTGCCAGAAAATACACCCTTCTGATCATCGATTTCCGTCCCCCGAGAAGGCCGAGCATCGCAATTTGTTGCTTGTCATCCTCAACCATTTCCCTCGAGAGCTCACTGATGAAATATCCGCACAACATGGCTACGGCAACCATGACCCCCAGAACCGCCTGCCTGCTCGTATTCAGGTTGACTGCCACAGCATAATTCTCTTCATCCCAGGTGGTCGCCAAGTATCCTTTCTCCACAAGCTGATTCTTGATACGTTTATCCTGCCCCTGCTCGACCAACAATTCATGGTAGACATCCTCTTTGCCGTTGAACAGCCGATCGACCAGAGCGAAATCGCAAAATACCAGATTGGAATCCAACTCCTGGTATCCAGAATCATAGAAATTCTTGATGACGCACAACTGTGGGCGGATACTGTTCTGGCTGACCAGCATCAATGCGACCTTGTCGCCGATTGCCACATGCAGACTTTTTGCCAACGTGGTGCTGACCAGAATTTTGGGAAGAGTTGAAGATGGGTCGTTGAAAGGCTCGCCAAGCGTCAATTCCGCCAATCGGGTTTCGTTGAAATACGAAGGACCGACTCCCTTGAGTCGGATCATCTTGTTGGCACTGGGACTGTAGATGAGTGCATAGCTTTGCGCAACCAACTGGACATCGACGATGGATGGGTCGTCGGGAATCTGGATGCCCGCCCCTTCGTGGACTTGGACATGCCCATCCCCGAGGATGGCATATTTGTCAGCGATACCTCGGCTCATCGATACCACGAATATCTGTGCAAACACCAAAGCCGCCACTACCAAGCTGATCAGAATGAGGTTGAAAAGGATACGTTTCTTATCCGCTCTACTGCCTTTGTACCCGAGTTTTCTGAGCATGAGCAGCAAAACCAGCCTGGTTCTCACTCCTTCACCTCCAGTACCCTGTTATGCAGACGGTATACATGATCGCACCGGCTGGCGAATAGATTGTTATGGGTGATCAACAGCAAGGACACTTGACGATCATGTACCAAGGAAAACAGCAAATCCTCCACCAAAGCGGCATTTCGCTCATCCAAAGACCCGGTGGGTTCATCGGCAAAGATTACCGATGGTTCGTTCACCAATGCCCTGGCGATGGCAACCCTTTGGCGTTCTCCCCCTGAGAGTTGGTCACTTCCATGATGCAGCCGATCACCCAACCCGACCAGTTCAAGCATGTCCAAAGCCAGTTGGCGTGCCTGTCGTTCACGTTTTCCGGCAATCATGGCTGGAATCTGTACATTCTCCAAGGCGGTGAAATCATTGAGGAGCAGACTGCTTTGGAAGATGAATCCCATTCGCTGGCTTCTGAGTGCACTGAGCTTGTCATCGGAAAGCATCGTGAGGTTCTTGCCTTCAAACACGATCTCCCCGCTGTCCGCACCGAGCAAACCGGCACTTACCTGCAACAAAGTCGATTTGCCGCTTCCACTCCGGCCGGTGATCGCAAGACTTTCGGACCGCAAAAGTGCCAAGTCGATCTGTTGCAGAATCTGAATGGGTTCTCCTCCCCTGAGGGTCGCAGGAAAACTCTTTGATACATGCTTGAGCATAAGCACTTCATCTGACTTCATCATGTCCAAACATCTCCATGATATCAGCTTTCATAATCCTGTGCGTCCCCTGGAAGGATGCCACAAGACTGAACAGAAGAATCGAAACCACGAGCCATATGACTTGTGTAGGGCGGATTTCCAAGACGAGATGCACCCCCATGGATCGATATACCAACTGCGACAGGGACGGATAGGAGCCCACCGCAGCGTAGGAAAGCACCACACCGATCAAGCAGCCGAGCAAGGCGACCAAAAAAGATTGCAACAGGAAAATGAGTCGCACCCGACCGATGGTCAATCCCATGGAACGCAACATTGCAATTTCTCGCTGCTTTGCAAGCAACAGACGGCGAGAACTACTTTTTATATGCACCAAGACTACGATGACCATCAAAAACAGCATCAACGTCATCATTTTCTGCTCAAGCTCCATTGCACCGTACAAGGAAGCGTTTACTTCTCTCCAGGTGGCGACCGAGGAAAATCCCAGGCGTTCAATTTCCTGTTTCACTTGATCGACACCCGTTGAGGTAAAAATTCCGATATGCAGCTCTGCCTCGGCATTGAGGGAAAGCAGCGTAGCTATACTGCAAAGGAATGTGGATTGGTCGAATGTGTAACTGGTTGTATAATACAAAGAGCCTACGGGCATCTCACGTTGCGAAGGGATGACCGTCGCCTGTCTGCCTTTCTTGAGCATCGTTACCGAAATTTCATCATCAAGCTGCATGGAACGACTGTGCGAGTAGGAGACTGCCAACGTTCCATCTTCGAACAAATTGCCACGATACGCGTTGAGTTGCTCGGAAAATCGGCCTTTTGGTTCTATTGCCCTGATCCTGCCGGCTACTGTGGTACCGTCAAGCGCCTGTACGATGACCGGAAGATCGGCATACAGGAATGCCGCCTGCACCGAGTCAAGGGCTTCTATGGATGCTATGATTGAATCAGCTTTTGCAATGTCATTATGGGGAAGCGGAAGTTGCAGATCGAAGGATTCGAATGTCCTGATGTCTGCAAACTGGTCGCGCTGCAAGGCTTGCATGAACGAAAGTACGGCAATGATGGCAAATATGCAGAGCGCAAAACCCATGGCAATGCGCACACTGGTCCCCCTATGCCGATTCTGACGGCTGAACGCATAGCGTCGGGAGAGCAGGAACAGCAACCGCATATCAACGATAATAGGAAAGGGAAAGTACCCGCTTTCCATCAACGGCATAGGTGACATCACAATACAGCCGACCTTCGCTGTAAAGCGTTTCCACATGCGTTCCATCAATATTATACCGTATGCTTTTCACCAATTGCCCATCCTTTCGTTCCTCGGCCGAAATCCGCCTCTTTCCTGCATATCGAATGAGAACCTCGACGCCATCCTGTTGTTTTGTAGTTTCCTCGATGAGGACCCGATCTTCATTATACCGGTATTCGGTCACAGAGGAAGCGTTCATTTTTCTGATCAACAGTCCTTTGTCATCGAAGATTTGCGTCGTGCGTTCCGTCCCTTCGCCCTGAATCAGTTCATAGCCGCCCTGTTTGGTCGGCGCGATCGTCATGTTCTGATCCATCCGATCAGCTTCCCAGGTCTGGCTGATGGTCTGATCCGAAGAAATCGTAACGAATTTCTGCCCTCCTTGCTTATCGACAGAGGTGAATACCCGGTCTTTTCCCAGATCTGAAATCAATCGGACCGTTACCTCGAGCGGGGTTATGCGTACGATCAACGACAAGGACCCGTTTGCGCCCCCATAGCTGAAGATACGAGTTTCCTGCATGCTTCCGTCAAGCAAGGTGACGATGCGACTCAACTTTCCGTCATCACCATACGTATAATAGCGTACCTTCTTTCCATCCTGCTCACTGACCGGGCGCCCCGCTTCAAACCAGGTGATGACTTCCCGTTGGTCTTCTGCATATCTGGTTACCCGTACGTTCGAGCCATCCGGCTTGGGAAACGTTTGTTTCGTCCAGACAAGACGCTTGTCTGCGTACAGCTGGATCTGGGAGCCGTCCACCACTTGATAATATGCACTCTCCCCCGTGTACGGTCCGAGGTCCTCACCGATGCTGTTGGACTGACGTAGCTCTCCTGCAAAGGTAGGAACGAGTATCGTACTGAGCAAAAAAAGGGTGCACAGCCATCTCATCTCAATCAGTCAACCCCACAAGCGTATCCAAAAACTCATCCTTGTCAAAGGGATGCACATCGCGATACGTCTCACCGGTTCCGACGAATGCGATGGGGATATGCAATTTTTCTCCAATCTGTACCAAGGCTCCGCCTTTGGCGAGACTGTCATATTTAGTGAGGATCAAGGCATCAAGGGATACGGCCTGGTTGAACAACTCAGCCTGACTGATCCCGTTCTGACCCGTGGTGCTGTCAATGACCAAAAATTTTTTGTAATGAACAGCGTCGATCCCTCTTCCTTTGACTATCTTGTCAATTTTGGAAAGCTCGCGTAACAGGTTTTCCTTATTGTGCATACGTCCCGCCGTATCCACAAGAATCAAATCCTCCTTGCGCGCTTGTGCGGATGTAATGGCGTCATAGACAACCGAACCGGGATCGCTGCCATGCTTCTGCTTTACTATCCTGCAGTCAAGCCGGGTTGCATGGACTTCCAGCTGGTCGATCGCTGCAGCCCGGAAGGTATCGGCGGCGGCCAGGAGAACCTGCTTGCCTTGCTTCTGGTAATACTGGGCGAGTTTGGCTATCGTGGTGGTCTTTCCCACCCCATTGACTCCCAAGATCAAGAAAACCGTCAAGGCATCATCATCCAGGCTGGGATCGAACGTCGACACCTTGTCGGACAACAGGGATTTCACCAAAAGTTGCAAATCCTGTTGAGTCTTCGGTTTCGTGCTTTTCGCCTGTTTCCGCACTTCATCGGAAATATCCATGGCAAGTTTTGCCCCGAGATCACCCTCTATCAGAAAATCCTCCAATGTCTCGAAGTACTTTTCATCAAAGGTATTCATTCCGAACAGAGCTTTCAATTTCGCCCCAAAACCTTTCAACATATACAACTCCTACAAAATTAAAAACTTGATTCAGCAAGCGCGGCATATCTTGCCAGATTCCCTGCACCGGCAAGTGCCGAGACCAAGGCAACCGCGCTGGTGGCCGTCAATCCAACCTGCCACAGATTTTGGTCGGAAACAACCATACCGGAAAGAGTACTGCAACCAACGTACGCTCCGAACAACAGGATAGTATTTCTCAGCCGTTTATAAAAGTCCTTCTGACCTTCCTGCAAAATCGTCGGATCAGAAAAGAAAACTGGACGCAAGGAAACCCGCATTTGCTCTGAGGACGCCGAAGGAAGATGGATGATCCGTTTGGCGAACCCATCCTTAAGTACCGTAAGTACGATCGGATAGGTGGGGTCGATCAGCGTAAGATGACTGCCTTGCCCAACCAATTTTCCTTCCTGTATCCAGTCCACCGTTCCGCTGGTCGAAAAAAGGTTGACAGAGGGATAGGTAACGGGCGTAAGTTGGAGTGCAAGCTGATGAATCCGACCACCTTGCAGCACTACGTCCTCACTGACAGGCTTATATCCCGGTGCGAGAATCTGAAGTCCATGCTTACCTGGTTCAAGAAATACTCGCTTGTTCACAAGAGCATGTTCCTGTCCGTCAATGATGATGCTCGCTGCAACAGGAAGTTCTGTGAATTGCACAACACTCATCCGCTTGTTCGAACTTGAGGAGAACAATGCCTGGTCGAGGGTGGGAGCAAGCTCAGGATAGTTTGCATATTGCACCAGCTCGTCCAGCAAGAGCACAGTCTTGTTCAAACCTACAAGATAAGAAGAAACCTTGACCCGAAGCAATGAGTCAAAGCTTTCCGTATCCAGGATGAGCAACCCGATGTGACCATTGCGGCGGGCAAGCCAATCCATGGCTGCAGTGTCGCCGGTTTGTACGGCTGCAGCCAAATTCTCATCATAGGACACTTGCGTGTAGGAAACCTGCAGGGTATCGGAACCGGTTACCACCGGTTGCTCGGGATTTTGCACCGGAACATGCTTTTCATATGCCGCGTGCAGCTTTTCCGCTTCGACCGACTGAGCAGCCTCGAATTTCAGCTGCTCGACCAATGTCTGTTCTTTTTCCGATACGTAGAGCGTTCCAGCGAATTGTGATGCACTCGTCTGGACGAGGGAGGCAAGCGTCTCAAGGCCGCTTTTCAAGCTGATGATCCCGATCGTATAGGGTTGGTTGGTTCCTGCTTCGAGAGGAAGCAGGCACACAACCAGGATCAGCATCAAGGCCAGGCGCTTGGCCATACCCTACTCCTCCTTCTGGGCCCATTGGAGATAACTCTCAATGAACGGCCCGATCTCCCCATCCATCACCGCCTGGATGTTTCCCACCGTAGTTCCGGTACGATGGTCCTTGACCATGGTATACGGTTGGAAGACGTAGGAACGTATCTGGCTTCCCCAGGTGATTTCTTTCTTTTCAATGGCATCCTTCTGGTGCTCTTTCTCCTTCTCTGCACGATAATACTCGTACAATCGACTCTTGAGCATCTTGAATGCCACATCCTTGTTCATCACTTGGCTGCGTTCATTCTGGCACTGGACCACGATACCACTTGCATAGTGGGTGATGCGGACGGCACTATCGGTTTTGTTGACGTGCTGACCTCCCGCCCCACCTGCGCGATAGGTATCCAAGCGATAATCCTCAGGTTTCAGGTCAATCTCAATGGTGTCGTCGATGATCGGGGATGCGTAGACGCTGGTAAAGGAGGTATGCCTCCGTTTCTGGGAATCGAAGGGACTGATACGTACCAACCGATGCACACCGGCCTCTCCTTTCAGATAGCCGTAGCTGTAGGGTCCCGAGACCTTGATCGTTGCGCTCTTGATACCGCCTTCATCCTCCAAGAGATCGAGCACCTGGCTTTTGAATCCATTGCGTTCACAATACCGGAGGTACATGCGCATCAACATATTGGCCCAATCGCTTGCCTCGTTCCCACCTGCTCCTGCATGGATGGTGAGAAAGCAATCGTTCTTGTCAAATTTACCGTCAAGCAGGGTCTTGAGTTTCAATTGCTGGTAGCCTTGGTTCAGTTCGTCGATCTGCTCGTTGATCTGAGCCTCTTCCTCCGGATTATCAGGTTCCTCGGCATAGATATCCAGAAGATCCTGCATCTCATCAAGACGCTCTATCAATTCCTTCCAAGGATAATAACTCTCCTTGAGGGCATTCAATTGGGCAAAATGTTGTTCTGCGTTCTTTCGGTCATCCCAGAAATCGGGTTGAAGGGTATGCGCTTCCAAATCGGCAATTTTTTGAGCTACTGTATCCGGGTCAAAGCCGCCTCCATACGGTATAGGCTTCTTCCTTGATGGTATCAAACAGAGATTTATTCTGGAAAAACATGCAATTACTCCTTGTCCTTCTACTTGCGTTCCACCCTGAGTCCAAGCGTAAGCTTCTTTTCTGCACCGCTTTCAAGACTCACCGGCCAACTGGCCAGAAACAGGGTGTGCTGGTACAAGCTTTCCTTGCCCAATACAGTAGAGGCGTCTATTGTATAATCTTCCTTCACCAAGGTAAAGCGCGTATCGGCAACCAAGGTGAGGGAAGTACTGTTCGGTTCATCATACATACGAATCGATTTCACTTGCTTGAGGACGGTTTCGGCCATCTCATGCGGGATGTTCTTTTTATTCTCCAACTGCAAAAAACCAACCGGACTCTTGAATGAAGCGATGGAAAGTGGGATTTCATTCCCATACAGACAACTGATCGGATGGTCTGACGTGTTGGTGAGTGTGATTTCCAGCAACACGGTGTTCTGTCGCAACTTGTAGTGTTTGGAAATCTCAAGTTCCCCACCGATGATCGTCGATTCGCCGGTTCTGGCGATCAAAGCATACTCGGTGCTCTTGCGATCCAAAACCGAAAGTTCATATACCACTGATCCCATATCCAGACATGTATTTCCATCGGCCTTTTCATATTCATCCAATACCAAGTCGCAAGGAAGGAATACATCGGTGAAGAGCCGCTGCTTGGTTCCCTTTCTTGCAGGATGTTGGGTATCGGCATTTTGTGCGAACCCTTCCAGAGGAACAAACGTATCCCCATAATTATACAGGGAAGGCAGATAGGTAAGCTCGGACAAGGATCCACCCTTGGAATCAACGACGCAACTCAGATACTTGCCTATGACCAAATACTCATCCAACCCATCCTGGTCGAAATCCAGACAGACTGGATAGGAAAAGTCCTTGAGAGCAGACAGGACGCTGTCCGCCTCGCTGATATACCGCCAATATTGCTTGCGCACGGAACTACGGAGCATGGAAGCATTCGCGTCACACAAGTAAGGTGTCCCTGTGGAAAGTTTCTGCAACAGCAATTCCAGACGCTTGCGAACATCCTTGTCCTTCTTATACATACGTGCGGTCTCAACCAACGTAGTGTACCTACCGTAGAGGTAGGAAAGTGCCTCATCCTGTACGAACAAATCATTGATGCAGGACAAATCTCCGCGAATGGAATCCAGACCATACCAACCGGGTTGGAGATATCCTTTGTGCAACAATTCATCCGGGCCATGCACCTCATCAATACTCAGATTCTCATAGGAGAACAAGAGTTCGAAGAGTTGCAACGTCTGTTCTTCGGTAATACCCCCTTGGAGCAATTGGTCGAGGTTAATCATCGCCATCAAAAACGAAGGCTTGTTATCCAATACCATCCTGATTTGTTCCAAAAGATTTGAAAACCGAATTCCCCTCTGTCCGAATTGGTGAACCAATGCATTGATTTCCGTGCTGGATGGGATGATGGTTACGCTCTTTCCCAACTCCTGCATGACAAACGGCTGACTGAACTGCTTGCTGGGCTTGTCAGCGTCATACGAGGAAATAATCACCGAATCAATACAACATAAATTCATGGTATTGATATACAGAGGATTAAAAATCTGCGCATAGCTGAACAAAGTCTTCGAACGCTGCCCGTAATGCTTGCGCAGGTAGGTGGTCGTCATTTCTATCTGATTTGAACGATCCTTGGGAGAAAGAAGACTCAGAACGCTTTGATGATAGGATCCGGTAAGTAATTCAACCTTTCCGCTTCGCGCCAAATCGGCAAGCAGCACATTCACGGACAGGCAGTTTGTCTGAAGCCATTCCAACACAGGAATACTCAAGGAAACCTGTAGATTGGAATCACTCTGATGATGCAACAAGGTGAAGAGAGGCTTGAATACAGCGTCCAGTGCCCGTTCGAAAACGGGCACTGGAACACCTTGGGTAATCTGACTGTACGCACCAATCAATAATTTCATCCGTTACCGCTTGATGATACATTTGGTCGGGCAAGCCTCCGCAGCTTCAGGTATCTGGCTGTGCGGAAGTGCCTGATCAAAGGTTGAGAGGAATCGATCCACCTTACACCCGGATTCAGGATATTTGGTTTCACAAATCTTACACCCAATGCATCCAACGGTGCACTGCTTACGGACTTTTCCTCCCGGTTCATGGCTATTACATTCGATGACATATTCACTGTCTTCGTAGATCATGTGCATGGCGCCGGTAGGACAAATCTGAACGCATTTCTCACAGCTGATGCATTTCTGCTCATCTACAATAATATACCCATCTTTGTCTTTATAGATAGCCCCTACCGGACAAACTTTTATACAACTGCCCAAGTGAAGACAGCTGCTTTTGCAGTTGTTGTCTCCACCAAGAAGCAATGCTGCGGCATTACAGTCTTCCAACCCTGCGTAGTTGTAATCCTTGAGGGTGAATTCCGTATTTCCACGGCACATGACATGCGCTACCTTCCTGCGGGTGTCCCCGCCTTCCTCGATTTTCTGTCCCATGATTTCGGACATCTTGGCCACCAAGGAGGAACCGCCGGGGCTGCAGAGTCCGATCGGAGCTTCTCCAAGCGCCACAGCGGCAGCATACGCATTACACCCGGCATACCCACACACACCACAGTTCGCACCAGGCATCAAGGGTTCGAGTGCAAGAATTTTCGGGTCCTTCTTGATTGCAAGCTTCTTTTCTGCATAGGAGAGGCCGAATCCAAACAAGCCACCTAAAGCGGCTACGACCAAAATTGCCAATACAATACTCACAGCTTCCCCCTTATACCAGATGCAAATTCGTGATCAACGACTTGTCAAAGGCCATGAAGGCAAGCGCCATGAGACCAGCACTGATGAAAGCGATCGGCATCCCCCGATAGGCGCCCCTGACCGGTTGAAGATCCAAGCGTTCGCGGATGTTGCTCATCAGGACGATGGCCAGCGTGAAGCCCAATCCTGCCGCAAGTCCTGCGGTGAAAGCCTCCATCACATTATACTCACTGGTAATGTTGATGATCGCGATACCCAGAACCGCACAGTTGGTGGTGATCAAAGGAAGATAAATTCCCAAAGCTTTGTAAAGAGCCGGGCTGATTTTCTGGATGACCATTTCAAGCAACTGTACAAGACTCGCGATGACCAAGAT
Organism: Sphaerochaeta sp.; assembly: GCF_050256055.1. Classification (NCBI taxonomy): domain Bacteria; kingdom Pseudomonadati; phylum Spirochaetota; class Spirochaetia; order Spirochaetales; family Sphaerochaetaceae; genus Sphaerochaeta; species Sphaerochaeta sp. Next base: position 76,601 of record NZ_JBFWIJ010000003.1, read on the forward strand.
GAAGGTCAGCGTCTGCAGGTACTGCAAGTTGAAGGGAACCAACAGAAAATAATAGATAGCCCAGGTCACTACGGACGCTACCGTGGTGACAAAGGTAACCGAGGCTCCCATGCCGATTGCATTCTCGCTGTTCTTGGAGACCCCGATGAAAGGGCACAGTCCCAAGAACTGGACAAGAATGAAGTTGTTGATAAAAATAAATGTTAAGAGAATTGCAATATAACTCATCTTACCTGTCCTTCTTTCGTGAGGCGGTCCAATCGAAGTAGGCCTTCAGATATCCCATCAAAAGCAGCGCTCCAGGAGCAAGTGCCATGACTCGGATCGGATTGTCGTTGAACCAAGGAATGTTGATGACTCCACTGAAGCCTCCCATCGGGAACAAGGTGATGGTACCTGAACCGAGGAGCTCACGGATGACGGCGATCAGGGTGATGCCCAAGGCAAACCCGATGGACATCCCGATTGCATCAAGGATGCTGTCGACGATGGTATTCTTACTTGCGAATGCTTCAGCCCTTCCCAGAATGATGCAGTTTACGACGATCAAGGGAAGATATACACCCAAAGCGCTGTACACGGCCGGTACAAATGCATGCATGACCAATTCCGTGATGGTCACCAAACTCGCAATGACGACAATGTAGGCAGGGATGTGGATGCTGCTCGGGATCACCTTACGCAGGGCCGAAATAATGATGTTGCTGAACAGCAATACAAACATAACACCGGCGGACATGCCCAGGGCATTGGAAACCTGACTGGAAACACCCAAAGTCGGACAAAGCCCCAAGACAATGACAAAGACAGGGTTTTCCCGGAAAATTCCTTTGGTCAATTCTTTCATGTTCATTTGGCACCTCCCAGGGATTTTACATAGGCACTCCCCGCTGCAATGGCCTTGGCGATACCATTGAAGGTCACCGAGCTGCCACTGACCGCTTGTGCGTCACCGGATGAGAGCATTGCCTTTGAAGTCGGGACCGGCTTGTCCGCACCTGTCCCCTTGAATTTGTCCATATACCCTTCCTGTTCAGCTCGTTTTCCCAGACCCGGGGTTTCGCTGTCGGAAAGCAATTGAGCAAAAAGCATTTCTCCCTTGGTGGAATACGAAGCGACCAGCGTCATCTGCCCTCCGTAACCAGCGGTTTTCAATCCGAGGATATATCCCATCACTTTATCGGAATCCAACAAATCAATGGTATAGCTGACGAATTGCTGATCGGTAACATCCTGTTGGGTTCCGATTTGATAGCCACCGCTCACTGCTTCTAATGCCCTGAGGCGATTTTCCGCATCCATCTTTGCTATTACCGGTGCAGTAATCGAATTGGTAAGCGCCAAGGCGAACGCACTGACAGCACAGATGGCGAGCAAAATGAATGCATATTTCAAATTCTTGGTCATACTTTCGCCTCCTTCTGTTTCTTACGAAGTTCCTTGGTATCACCAAATTTGCGGGGAACAACATATCGGTCGATCGTCGGGGTGACGACGTTCATCAGAAGAATCGATACCGAGACAGCTTCCGGCATGCTTCCGAAGTAGCGGAACAGGAACGTGAAGAATCCGCATCCAAGTGCATAGATGATTTGCCCTTTATGACTGATCGGACTGGTGACATAGTCGGTTGCCATAAACAAGGCACCAAGAATCAGGCCACCGGTGAAAATGGATGAAAAGAAACTTCCGCTGAACATTCCCCTCCCTTGGGGGATGCCGCCGAACAGCCAGGAAAGAACGGCGAAACTGAGCAGGTAGGTCACCGGGATATGCCAGGTGATGATCTTCCTGACCAAAAGGTAGATACCGCCGATCAACAAAGCCAACGCACTTACTTCACCGATACAACCGGCGACGTTGCCCAGGAAGGCATCGATGGAATACGCACTGATACCAGTCGCGGAACTCAGGCTCTGCGCCAAATGGGTTGCAGGATATCCGGCCTGGGAAAGCAAACCTGCCGAATCCAGTCCTGAAGCTCCTGCCGCCAACGCGGTTTTCGTCAGCCCAAGGGGAGTGGCCGAAGCAATGGCATCAGGCATGGCTGAAGCCAAGGTTTTCGGCGTGACGAAACTGGACATCGGCGTGGTGAAAGAGAAAAAGACAAACACACGACCGGCAAGGGCTGGATTCGCCCAGTTCGCCCCAAGTCCACCGAAGGTCCACTTTGCAACGAAAATGGCGAACAGGCTGGCGATCATCGGCACGAACAAAGGTACCGACGGGCTCATGTTCAAGCCTACCAAAAGTCCGGTCAGGAAGGCCGAGCCATCCCACAATGTCGATTCTTTGCTCATTCTTCCCAACAGATATTCACACAGCATCGCACTGAGAATGGAAACACCGAGGACCAACAGGGAACGAAGGCCAAATACATAGATACCCCACAAAGAGGCAGGTGCAAGTGCAAGCGATACACTCCACATAATGGATGAGGTATCCGTCTTCGCATGCAGATGTGGTGAAGAGGAAACCGTCAAGGTAGGTTTATTCATTTCTTCTTTCTCCCAAGTTTCTTTCCGGTCTTCATCGTGTGGACGAGCGGCAGATGAGCTGGGCACACATACGAACAGCACCCGCATTCCTTGCAGTCCATCAAACTGGTCTGCATGGCCGACTCGTACTCACCATGGGTGATGTACCGGTAGAGTTTGGCAGGCATCAAACCGATCGGGCAGGCGGCAACGCACCGACCGCAGTTCAGACATGCAGTGCTGCGCACTTTCTTTTGGGGTTCCAAAGCCAAGAGTCCGCTGAAACCTTTGGTTACCGGAGTTTCGGTATCAACGAACGAGAAGCCCATCATAGGACCGCCGCTGACCAATTTTTCCGGTTCACTCTTGAACCCTCCACAGAAAGCAAGCAAATCACTGACCTTTGTACCGACAGGGGCGAGGACATTCTTCGGATTGGCGATACATTCACCGGTCACACTGACCACCCGTTCATACAAACTTTTACCCAATGCCACCGCTTCATAGATGGCATTGCAACTTCCAACGTTGGCGACAACCGCACCTACGTCCAAAGGAAGTTTTCCCGAAGGGATTTCCCGATTGATCGTGGCCTTGAGCAGCTGCTTCTCATCACCCTGGGGATATTTCATTTTCAAGCCCATGACTTCAATAGGATATCCCTTTTCCTTGGCGATATTCGTCAGATTGGCGATGCAATCAGGCTTGTTCAACTCGATACCGACGATGACACGCTGCGCTCCAGTGATTTTGGCTGCGATCATGGCACCTTCAAGCGCTTGTTCGCCCTTCTCCATCATGATTCGATAGTCGGCGGTAAGATACGGTTCACATTCAACGCCATTGACGACAAACGCCTCAACGTGTTTGTCCTTGGGAATTGAAAACTTCACATGAGCAGGAAAGGTGGCTCCACCCATACCGACGATACCCAAATCCTTGATCTTGGCCAACAGCTCGGCACTGCTTTGGCTGCGCCAGTTTTGGACGTCCGACGGAATCTGAGGTTGCTCGGCATCGGGAACTATCACATAAGCATCACAAACGACACTATTTGCGAGGGTTACTTTCTTGATGTCCTTGATCAGTCCGCTTACCGGAGAATGGACATCGGCACTAATAAAACCGACGGCTTCCCCGATCTTTTCTCCTCTGATCACGGTGTCGCCTTTGGCTTTGAGGGCTTTAGCTGGTGCGCCAAGGTGCTGTGACAGTGCAACGAGCAACTCCCCGGGCATGGGAAGACGCTCAATCGCCTGAGAACGGCTGAATACCTTTTTGTCATCAGGATGCACTCCACCCTTACTGAACGTAGGTACTTTCTGCATGCAAAACGCTCCTTATGTAGGTGATTAAACTAACAGATTGCAAATTTTCACAAATGCGGTTCTATTGTACAAGAATTTCGGTATAATGAAAACCATGAATCGAGTATTTAAATATGCTTTCTGGAAGTTAAAGGGAACGAAAGTATATGCATTGGTAGGAAAGAGCGGTACCGGCAAAAGCTTCCGATCCAAGCTGGTAGCCCAGAAATATCATATAGATATGATCATCGATGATGGTCTGCTCATCCGTGGTGATCGCATCATCGCAGGCAAGTCAGCCAAGCGTGAGGACAACGTTCTGTCCGCCGTCCGGACCGCAGTCTTTGATGACCAGGACCACCAGAAAGAGGTTCAGGAAGCATTGGCCAAGGAGACCTACCACAAGGTCCTGATCATCGGGACCAGTGAAAAGATGGTGTATAAGATTGCCGCCCGGCTGAACCTTCCCCAACCGGAGAAACTCTTCCGGATCGAGGATATCGCCACCAAGGAACAGATAGACACAGCCATGCGGATCCGATATTCCGAGGGCAAGCATGTCATCCCCGTCCCTTCCATCGAGATCACCCGAAACTATCCGCAGATCGTGTATGACTCCATGCGCGTATTCCTCAAGAAGAACAGGGGTATGCCGTTCAAGCGCAGAAATGTCAGTTTTGAGAAAACCATTGTACGTCCCGAATTTTCCAAATACAGCAAAGTCACCGTCAGTGAGGCTGCCCTCACTCAGATGGTGGCTCATTGTTTGGATGAATTCGACAATCAGATAAAGGTGAAACGGGTCCAGGTACAGGTCAAGGCGGAAGGCTACGCCTTGACTGTAAAACTTCGGGTTCCCATGCAGCACCAGATTTCGACCACACTTGGGGAACTTCAGGAATATATTGCCGATAGTCTGGAGAAATACGGTTCGATCTTTGTGGCAAGCGTCAACATCGAAATTGAGGAATGGGGCTAGAGGTCGTGGGCTTCCGCACTGCTTTGTGGTTGTGTCTGTTGCAGTTGCTGCCCTTCCAGCTCCGGTTTCCTCTTCGGCCCCCGTCTTCGGTTCCTGCGTTTCTTGGTTGCTGAGGCAACCTCACCAGCAGCTTCGCTGCGGACTTTTCGTTGTGCGACGGGACCACGGCGATTCGGGATTCGGTTGGCGGGGCGTTGCAGCCGCACACAATTGCGCGGAGTTTTGAATCCTCGTTGTGCAAGCAAGCGTTCACTGGCCAACTCCACGTCATAGTTGGATGGAGTCATCGGACTGATCAACACCTTGATCTGTCGGAATGTTTCCTTGAACCGCTGGTCGGCGGTCATCTGCTCATCGGTGAACACCACCAGAGGATCAACCAACGCCATGAGCATATCGGCTAAGACGACGTCCGCCCCTTTGCCCTGTTTTGCAGCCTGTACACGTTCATCCAGATCCTTCAGACTGGCTTGGACCTGCGGATAGGTGCTGTACAGGGAGAAAGCCGGCAGCATGAATACCAACAGTTTATATCGCTTCAATTCATTGAAAATCTTTTGGCTGTGTCCACTGCCCAGAATCTTATTGACCTCCTCGGTCAGCCGGCTGGTGGAAACCCTTGACAACTCGTTGGAATATTTCCGGATGGCCATCCGAACGTTCCAACGCAACGAAAAACCGGTTGACACCGAATACTTGATGGCCCTGATCATCCGCACAGGGTCTTCTTCAAATGATTCGTCCAGATCGATGATGGAACTAATACGACGTTTCTTGAAATCATCCATTGCATGGTTGAAATCCAGAAGCTGTCCGTTGGAAGGATCATAATACAAGCTGTTTATCGAGAAGTCGCGACGTTTGGCGTCTTGGTCGATCGAACCGAAAATATTGTTGTTGCCGTCCATGGCCTCTTCGCCGCTGCGAAAGGTGGAAACTTCCAGAACCTTGTCCTTGAAGACCAGATGTACCAATTTGAATCGTTTCCCGATGATTCTTGCATTCCAGAACATTCTCTGGATCTGTCGCGGGGAAGCGCTCGTTGCTATGTCAAAGTCCTTGGGGATGTTGCCCAGCAACAGGTCCCGCACGGCTCCGCCTACCAGATAGGCCTCGGCTCCGCTGGCTTGGAGTTTTTTGATAGCCCAAAGTGCATCCTTGTCAAGAAGCTGAGATTGGATCTTATGTTCCGACTGGGTGTAAATATTGGCAACTGGCAGAGTCTTTCCTTGTTCGTCTTGTTTGTATCGTATCAGCATATCGCTCTCAATTGATTTGCAGGGTGTGGAAAGAACCGCATATTGCAGTGAACAAGCGATTCGTTATACACTCTTTGTACACCATCCACATGAAAAACACAACAGGAGATATGAATCAATGAGTGACGAGAAAACGACAAGGAGCATCATCGAACCAAGGGTATTGAAAGGGTTCAGGGACTTCTTGCCTGCGATGGAGATTCCCAAGAAAGCCATCATCAACAAGCTCGAAAAGCATTTCTCCAGCTATGGTTTCGTTCCGATAGACACTCCTGTATTGGAATATACGGAAGTGCTTCTCGGAAAAGGTGGAGGCGAGACGGACAAGCAGATCTTCCATTTCAAGGACAATGGTGAACGTGATGTCGCCCTCCGTTTCGACCTCACCGTACCGTTCGCCCGGTTTTTGGCCCAACACCAGAATGAGCTTGCCCTGCCCTTCAAACGGTTCCATATCAATAAGGTATGGCGTGGGGAAAACCCCCAAAAAGGACGCTATCGGGAATTCACGCAATGCGATTTTGACATCGTCGGCGTCGACAGTGCCGAAGCCGATTACGAGATCCTTTCGGTGATGGACAGCTCGTTTGCGGTCATGGGGGTCGGCGAGTATCAATTCTGCTTGGCCCATCGCGGATTGTTCAACGCATTTCTCTCCCATCTGGGGATCATCGATCTGAGTGTCGAAATTCTCCGAACGGTCGACAAATTGCGAAAAATCGGCAAGGATACGGTAAAGGAACAGCTGACCTCCCTGACGGGAAGCAGCGAGAAAGCACAAGATATTCTGTCCTACATCACCAAGGAAGACGAACAGGAGAGTTTTCTGGCCACCTTGGATCGATTAAGCAAACTTGCCGGGAATGAAACCGAACACACCCAACGGATGCGTACCATCTACCGATATCTGAGCGAAGCGGGCATTGAAGGTCATTTCACTTTCGACCCTTCCATTACCCGTGGTTTGGATTACTATACCGGCATCGTATATGAGACTTTCCTCCCTTCTCTACCCAACTTTGGCTCAGTTTGCAGCGGCGGTCGCTACAATGATCTTGCAAGTCTGTATACCAAGGAACGCCTACCGGGAGTGGGTTCCTCCATCGGCCTTGACCGCTTGTTGGCCGCCTTGGAAGAGCTCGAGAGCCCTGTTGTGGGGAAGACCAATAGTGCCGATGTGGCGATCCTCAACACGGATATGTCGTTGTTCAACCAATACGACCGGATGGCGAGGACACTCCGGCAGGCAGGATTGCGCGTCGATGTATATTTATTGGAAAAGAAACTTGCTGCTCAATACAAATGGGCGGAAACCAACGCCGTTCCTTTTGCCATCCTCAGTGATGCAAACACGATTGAGACAGGACTGCTCACCCTGAAAAATCTGAAAACAAGAGCGAGTTATGCGTCGATTACGCTCGAAGAAGCCATCGACCACATACGAAAGGAAGTAATTTGAAAGATATGAAACAATTGCCGGTTTATCTACACCGGCAGGAGATTCTCGATGGTCTGGCGAACAATCAGGTCATCATCGTCGAAAGTCCCACGGGAAGTGGGAAAACCACACAAATCCCGCTCATTCTTCATGAAGCAGGATATGCAGACAACCTGCAGGTAGGTATTACCCAGCCAAGGCGTATCGCCACCCTCAGTGTCAGTGATTTCATCAGACGGCAAGTCGGACGTGACGACGGCTTTGTCGGGTATAAGATGCGGTTCGAGGACACGACTACCCCCAGTACCCGCATCAAGGTCATGACCGATGGGATCCTCCTGATGGAATTGAAAGCTGATCCCTTGCTTCGTTCTTATTCAGTGATGTTGGTGGACGAGGCACATGAGCGATCGCTCAACATTGATTTCATCCTCGGCCTGTTGAAACATGTCATGACCGAACGTCCTGACTTCAAGGTGATCATCTCCAGCGCCACGATCAATACCAAAGTATTCAGTGAATTCTTTGACAATGCCCCGATCATCAGCATCGATGCACGCATCTATCCGGTGAAGGTCATCTACAAAGTGCTTGAGCGGGATAATCTGGAGTTCCAAGTGCAAGCCGTCACACAGATTGCCATGCAAGAGGCGAAGAAACATTCCGGGGACATTCTGGTTTTCATGAGTGGTGAATTTGACATCACCACCTGCGTCAATGCCCTGTATGGAGCCGACCCCGAACGTCTCCTCGAAATCTATCCACTGTACGGCCGGTTGAGCAAGGAGGAGCAGGAATCGGTTTTCAACGAGACATCCCCGGGAAAGACCAAGGTAGTGGTAGCCACAAACATAGCCGAAACCTCGGTGACGATTGACGGTATAACCACCGTCATTGATTGTGGGATTGCAAAAATCAACTTCTACAACCAGAAAGATTTCACCTCATCCCTGGTTCCCCTGCCCACCAGCCGTTCCAGTTGCGAACAACGTAAAGGCAGGGCCGGGAGAACCCAACCTGGGGTATGCTACCGCCTGTACAGCGAGGAGGATTACAAGAGTCGCTTCGCCTATGGTACGGAGGAAATCCTGCGTACTGATCTGAGCGAGGTGGTGCTTCGGATGAGTGATCTCGGTATTTATGATTATGAACATTTCCCGTTCATCACCAGGCCCAAGCACAGTGCAATCCTCAGTGCAGAGGAGACGTTGCGGTTCATCGGTGCAATCGATGAGACCAGACACCTGACTTCAGTAGGAACCTTGATGTGCCGATTCCCCTTGCTTCCCCGTCATTCACGGGTCATCGTCGAAGCAATGATGAACCACCCCGACGTACTGGATGAAGTATTGGTCGCCGTTTCGTTTCTTTCCTCAAAAACACCATTTTTGCTGCCTCCCGGGGAAGAGGAATTGAGTAGGGCCGCACACAAACGTTTGAATACCACCGAATATGGTGATTTCGTCGCATACCTGAATATTTTCAAACAATATACGGCGAACACCACCAAGGAAAGCAAACAAAAATTCTGTAAACGGAATTATCTCGATTTCCAATGCATGCAGGAAATCGTCCATGTCGATGAACAGCTTGGGGAAATCTGCAGCGAGATCGGGTTCCCCCTCACCTCCGGCGGTTCGGTGAGAGAGTACCTGTGCTGCATCGCCAGCGGCTTGATGCAATACGTCTGCGTCAAGGCAAGAGGCAACATGTACAAGAGCCTTACCGCAGACCAGGTATTCATCCACCCGGGAAGCGCATACTTCAAGACACTTCCGCAGTTCATCATAGCCGGTGAGATCGTCCAGACCAGCCGTTTGTACGCCCGAAGCGTCAGTCCGTTGGAAAAAAGTTGGTTGGAGGATATCTCCCCCACCCTCTATCCGAAGCTCTCTGCATTGGCGAAGGGAGAGCGTTCTTCACGCGAAGAAGAGCGCGAGGAGCGAAGGGCAAAAGGCGGTGTGCAGCGTGAGGAGAAGGCGAAAACCACCATCACCATCTACAAGCGGACCTATCCCACCGTCAGTCTGGGCAAGAAGAAGGACCGGTTGGTCGCCATCATTCCGCTTGACGATCTGGCCTACCTCTTCAATGCAAACGAGAAAGCACCTAAACGGCCGAAGAATTTCCCTGCGGCCTTGCTTCACCAAGGCTTCTATATTCACTTCGGGGACAAATTCTTCTCCATTTTGGAACTTCAGGGAAAACTTTCCCCAGCCAAAGGCATTCTGGACAACCCGCCTTCAGGCATCTATACCCTCAATGATGCACAGAATCTGGTGGACAACCTGAACTGGGTGCTTGCCTTCACCAAGAGCAAGAAGGACCGGAGACAGCTTGCGTTCGTAGCATTGGAGGAAAGCGGGAACGGCAATTACCGGTTCACCGCCGTCAATGACTGCTTTGATGCGCTTGACACCTCGTTGTATACATTGCTTCAGCTTGCCGACGGTCTGGAGGCTTCAGGCAGGAAGAACCAGGCAAACCAAGTTGCCAAGATCTACGGCAGCCTACTCAAACTGGTGGAATAAATCAGAAAATAGGTTTGGCGATGACCAAGTGCTGCACCAATGGCATGTCCAGCGGTTGCAGCACCGCCTTACCTTGGGCAGTGAGCAACACGAACCGGACTTTCCCGTCCAGTTTCTTCTTATCCTTCAGCAAATGATCACGGAACTCAATCCAATCGCCTCGACCGATCCGGTGTTCGATATCATACCCATAACTCTTGAACAGCTTGGTTGCCCCGCTGGCATATGCCTTGTCCGTTACCCCCAGGGCCACCCCTGCTTCCAAAGCTCTGCACGTCCCCCAGGCAACCGCCGCTCCATGCCCCCAACTTCCGAAGTGTGATGACGATTCCAGAGCATGGGCGAACGTGTGTCCGAGATTGAGGGCCTGCCTGATGCCCTTGGTTTCGGTCGGATCCTGTTCAATATACCATTTCTTCACCAGCAAGGAGAGTTCCACCAATTGGGACAGAGTTTGGGTATCCCTGCTGAGAATTTCATTTTTCTTGACCAACAGGAACTTGTACAATTCCTCATCCTGACTGAGCAGTGCATGCTTGATCACCTCAGCCAATCCATTGAGGAATTCCTTGTCACTGAGAGTACGCAAGGTATCGATGCTGACCAAAACCTCACTCGCAGGGTAGAACGAACCGACCATGTTCTTCATACCCCTGAAGTCGATCGCAGTCTTGCCTCCCAGAGAGGCATCCACCATAGCCAGCAAGGTGGTGGGTACGAGCGTCAAGCGACAACCGCGCATGTAGATGGATGCCGCGAATGCAGACATGTCGCAGACCACTCCTCCCCCGAACCCGATGATACGGCCGTCACGGGCCAGACCTTCATCCAAGGAACAGGAAAGGATGCGTTCCAGCGAAGAAAACGTCTTTGAAAGTTCCCCGCTCTCAAGTACCACATGACTGGGAGGAAGTTGCTTGAACAACTTCGCTGTATTGGTATCGAACACCCACATCACCGAGCGTCCATAATTTCCCAAATGCGAGGCAAGATCCTTCAGATCCTCTGCAAGCAGAACATCCGTCTGTTTTCCCTGGTCAAGGAGTGCATTCATCACAGTTTTCATAGCTTCGTTATACCCTAGAGCAGGGGTGCAAGACAAGAACCAAAAAAATCAGCCTGCTTGCAAAAATCTTTTGGTTGTCGCACAATGCTGTGTATGCATACCCCACTGTATTTCGACAACGCCGCCACGACGTCCATCAGTCAATCCGCCCTTGCATCATATGAGGAGGTTGCCGGCCGTATGATAGGGAATCCTTCGGCATTGCATCCACTCGGAAGGGATGCCCATGCGCTGCTTGAAGAAAGTCGCACCCTGGCAGCCGGGCTTCTGAAGGTACCTGCCCAGCACCTGACTTTCACCAGTGGAGCCACTGAGGCCAATGCCATTGTACACAATTCCCTCATTTGGCGATCACAGCCGGCACACGTCGTCATGAGCAACATCGAGCATCCCTCAATCAAGGAATATGAACGCATCTACAAGCATCTGGGATGGACTATATCCTTTTTGAACGCTCCAAATGGGTTCGTCCAACCGCAGGACCTGGCCAAGGTGCTGACCAAGCAAACTCGTTTGGTCAGCATCATGCTGGTCAACAATGTGGTCGGTTCCATCCAGGATGTCAAAGCCTTGGTTGAAGTGGTCCGACGCTTTGAACGGGACCAAGGCGGCAGGAAAATTCACTTCCACACTGATGCAACGCAGGCTTTGGGAAAAATTCCATTCGACTTGACCGAACTGGGTGTGGACAGTGCCTCCTTCAGCGCCCATAAATTCCATGGGCCCCGGGGAATCGGCATATTGTACAACACTGATGCAAGCATCGAGGCGTTGAGCAGGGGCGGAGACCAGGAAGCGGGCCTACGCCCCGGCACGGAAAACCTTGCTGCAATCGTAAGCATGACGACGGCACTGAAGGAAGCAATCCAAAACCTGGATGAGCAGTATGAACAGGTCAAGCAGATCAATGCACAATTGAGGGACGCCCTGTCTTTTCTACCGATCCTCTCCCCTTTGCATACCTGTTCTCCCTATATTCTGACGTTTGCGGCAATGAAACTTCCCAGTGAGGTGTTTACCCGAATGCTGTATGACCGTGGGTTCTGTGTCTCCAGCGGTTCAGCATGCTCGAACAATGCCCGGCATAAGGGAGAAAGCGTGCTCGCAGCCATGCAATACCAACAGAAGCAAAGGGCAAGCAGTATTCGCCTTTCTTTCAGCAAAGACACAACGCAAGCAGAAGCCGATGCATTGGCAAAGGCAATCATCTCCCTGTATCAGGAGCATCCATGAACGACGCAACACTCTATCTCGTCAAACTCGGCGAAATCTCACTGAAAGGTTTGAACCGCGATTTCTTTGAAAAACGACTGAAGAACAACATCAAGGCGAAACTCAAGGGATATCGCACCCAAATATCCAAGCAGAAAGGGCGGATCTTCTTTGAGATCAGCAACGACTGTCCCCAGACAACCATAGACATGGCATTCTCCACCACCTTTGGTGTCGTTGGATACAGCAAATGTCTGCGCTGTGCAAAAGACATCGAGGAAATCAAGAAGACGGCGGCCCTGATCATTCAGGATGAACCGTTCAGCAAGGGAACGGGTACATTCAAATCGGTTACCAAACGTGCCGACAAAGGCTTTGCATTGAATAGTTACCAGATCGACTGCATGCTCGGCGAGGTGGTGCATGAAACCTATCCCTTGATGACCGTCGACGTGAAACATCCCAATTATACCATCTTTTGCGAAATCCGCGACAAAGCGTATCTGTATACCTCTCCCAAATCAGGACCGGGAGGCCTTCCGGTGACCACGGCCGGCAAGGGAATGTTGCTGCTCAGCGGAGGTATAGACAGCCCGGTCGCAGGCTACCGTATGGCTCAGCGCGGATTGAAAATGGATTGCATCTATTTTCATGCCTACCCGTATACCAGCGACGAGGCCTTGGAGAAGGTCAAGACACTTGCCGGCATCATCGCCGTCTATCTGCAGGGCACCAGATTGCATGTCGTTCCCTTCACCGAACCCCAGCTTTGGATCAAGCAACACAGCCAGATCGATGAGACTACCCTCATGTTCCGAGCGGCCATGATGAAGGTGGCAAATGCCATCTCGGTAAAACAGGAAGGCACCTGCATCGTGACCGGGGAAGCGCTCAGCCAGGTGGCAAGCCAAACCTTGGAAAGCATGTCCTTCACCGACAGTATGAGTGAACAATTGGTACTTCGGCCTTTGGTCGGAATGGACAAACAGGAAATCATGAACCTTGCCGTCAAAATCGGGACGTATGAGACGTCCATCCTCCCGTATGAGGATTGCTGTGTCATTTTCAGCCCCAAGCATCCGCTGGTACATCCCGACAAGCAGACGGAGACTGAGCATTATTACCATATGGAGATCGAAGGTTTGCTTGAAGAAGCAATCGCCCACACCGAAGTCTTCGATTTCGGCTCTGATGGAACGCTTCGTATCTAGACATATTTTCAATTAGTGTCTATATACAATGATTGTTTGCTATACCATTTTTGAAAAATTGCGTATGGTTGGTGCATTCGGAGGCTTCTCGGTGAAAATCGGCTTGGATGTAGGCTCCACTACGATGAAATGCGTTGTGCTTGATGACCAGCTCAATGTGTTGCATACAGATTATCGCAGACACTATTCACAAATTCCCCAGACTGGTGTCGCAATGCTTTCTTCCCTGCTTCCCTTGTTGGATGGGAAGCAGGTATATTTGGCCGTCTCTGGATCAGCAGGCATGGGCCTTTCCCAAAATCTAAAGCTTCCGTTCGTCCAGGAAGTGTATGCCACCCGTTTGGCTGTGAACCAATTTCTTCCTTCCAGCGATGTGGTCATCGAATTGGGAGGAGAAGACGCCAAGATTCTCTTTCTCGGTACCCATATGGAAGTACGCATGAATGGAACGTGCGCAGGAGGCACCGGCTCATTCATCGACCAAATGGCCAGCCTGCTTTCGGTGGATCAGGCTGAGCTCGACCAATTGGCAATGCAAGCCAAACAGAGTTACAGCATTGCCTCCCGATGCGGCGTGTTCGCAAAAAGCGATGTCCAGCCCCTGCTCAACCAAGGGGCCGATAAAGCTGATATATCTCTTTCCATCCTGCAATCCGTGGTGAATCAAACCATTGCAGGCCTTGCACAAGGCAGGCCCATCACAGGCCAGGTGGTCTATCTGGGTGGACCGCTGACCTTCCTTTCCTCCTTGCGCAAAGCATTTGACACCACCTTGGGATTGGAAGGGATCTGCCCTACCAATTCCCTGTTCTATGTTGCGATGGGCAGCGCTTTGATGGCGAACGAACAGAGCTTTGAACTACGGAACTTGATTTATAGCTTGGAACATTACGAGGTGGAAAAAGCCTTCACTTCCATACCTCCCCTCTTTGAAGGAACCGATGCCTATGAGACCTTCAAGACCCGTCATGCCAAGGCAAGACTGGTAAAAGCCGATCCTGCACACTACCACGGGACTGCTTTTTTAGGCGTTGATGCCGGGTCCACTACCGTCAAAGCATGTGTCATCGACGACCAGGGGCGATTGCTCCATAGCCGCTACCAAGCGAACAACGGCAATCCGGTCCAAGCGGTCAAGGAATTTTTATCCTCATTTCTTACCACATATCCAAATATTGAATTGGTCAAATCCTGCTCCACCGGGTACGGGGAGCATCTTATCAAGAATGCCTTCAATTTCGAGTATTCCTTGGTTGAAACGATGGCCCATTACACCAGCGCCTGTGCGTTTCTCCCCGATGTCGACTTCATCATCGATATTGGTGGCCAGGATATCAAATGCTTCAAGATCGTGGATGGTGTCATAGATGACATCTTCCTCAACGAAGCATGTTCCAGCGGATGCGGTTCATTTTTGCAGACGTTCAGTAATGCCTTGGGGTATTCGCCCCAAGAGGCGGCTGAACTTGCCGTCAAAGCGCAGAATCCGGTCGATCTGGGAAGCCGTTGTACGGTTTTCATGAACAGCTCTGTCAAACAGGCACAGAAAGATGGTGCGAGTGTCGCTGATATTTTTGCAGGTTTGGCCATCAGTGTCGTCAAGAATGCATTGTACAAGGTCATCCGCAGCACTGATCCTTCCATGCTGGGAAAGCATATCGTCGTACAGGGAGGGACATTCCTCAATGACGCCGTGCTGCGCTCCTTCGAGGTGGAACTGGGATGCGAAGTAATCAGGATCGATGAAGCCGGGCTGATGGGCGCCTACGGATGCGCCTTGTTCGCAAAAACCCAACACCAACGATTCGTTCAGGAAAAAACAGCCCTTTCCTTGGCTGAACTGCAGACATTCAGCCATCGCACGAAAACCATCCATTGCAAAGGGTGTACGAACAACTGCCTGCTTACGGTCAATACATTCGACGGGGAGCGCAAACTCATCAGCGGGAACAAGTGTGATCGGATTGTAAGTCCGCAAACCTTCGTCAATAATCCTGAAACCTTGAATATCTATGCCTTCAAGCAGCAATATCTTGACCGTTTGTCTGTCGGCACCAATGAACGCGGACGCATCGGATTACCGTTGCAGCTGAATTTCTATGAACAAATGCCGTTTTGGCAAGCATTCTTCACTTCTTTGGGATTCGAGGTGGTCATGTCCCCACCCTCCACTCGACAGACATACCTCGATGGGCAAAGTACGATCCCCAGCGATACCATCTGTTATCCTGCGAAGTTGATGCACGGCCATATCATGCACTTGCTCAATGCAAAGGTCGATGCCATATTCTACCCGTGCAGCAGTTACAATATCGATGAGGAGAAGGGAGACAACCATTTCAATTGCCCGGTGGTAGCCTATTATCCCGAGGTACTGAAGCACAATATGCCCATGCTTCAGGATTCAAATATCCCGTTCATCTCCGATTATCTTTCCTTGGACAATCCCCGCTTTCTTTCCAAGCGGTTGCATCAAGTTCTCCAACCTTTTTTCCCTGTCGGCAAAGACGAAGTGAAACGAGCGGTCAAGCTTGCGTACCAAGCCTTGAAAGACTACCAGATGGAAGTACGCAACCAAGCCCTTTCCATCATCGAGCATGCCCGCTTTAAGCATTGGCCGATCATGGTGCTCTGCGGCAGGCCGTATCATGTGGACAGCGAGGTCAATCACGGCATCGACCAATTGTTGCTCCAATGTCAATGTGCCGTTCTCAGTGAGGACTCGACAGCCTATCTGATGCCCAAGGAAAAGCGATCGGTACTCAACCAATGGACGTACCATGCAAGGATGTATGATGCGGCGCGCTATGTGACAACCCAGAAGGACATGCAACTCATCCAACTGGTATCCTTCGGATGTGGACTCGATGCGGTCACTTCTGATGAGATCCGGGATATCCTGCATGCTACGGATAAGATCTACACTCAGATCAAGATTGATGAGATAGCAAACTTGGGTGCGGTGAAAATACGCATCCGTAGTCTTCTTTCCGCCCTCAAGGAGGCTGATGCACCATGAGCCCCGTCTTTACCAAAGCAATGAAGAAGGATTATACGATCCTTATCCCCAATATGTCCCCAGTTCATTTCAATATCGCCAAGGAAGTGTTTGCTAACCATGGTTATACGGTGGTTTTGCTGGAAAATGAAGGTCCGAATGTCATTCGGGAGGGACTGCGGTATGTACACAATGACATCTGCTACCCCGCCCAGTTGGTGATCGGTCAGCTCATCGATGCCCTGAAGCATGGCGGCTATGACGCAGACAAATGTGCTCTGGTAATCACCCAGACCGGAGGCGGCTGCCGGGCGAGCAATTATATTTTTCTTCTGAGAAAAGCACTGGAGAAGTGCCAAATGGGTCACATCCCGGTAATCAGCCTTAATCTCAAAGGTATGGAGAAAAACCCCGGGTTCAAATTGACACCCTTCATGTTGCTGCAGGCATACAGTGCCTTCATCTATGGCGATTTGCTGATGGCACTTTCGAATCAGGTTCGGCCCTATGAAGTCACCAAGGGTGAAGCAGATGCGCTGGTGGCAAAATGGACAGCGTATCTGAGCGAACGATTCGCCCATAACCGGGGATACATCGGTTGGGCGATGAAGCGGAATCTCAATGCCATCTGTGATGAATTCGCATCCATCCCGACGCAAAAGCAGCAACGGATCAAGGTAGGCATCGTCGGGGAGATATACATGAAATATTCTCCACTGGGAAACAACAAGCTGCAAGCATATCTCGAGGAGCAGGGCTGTGAGGTGATGGTCCCCTCCCTTATGGGGTTCCTGTATTATGGCGCTGATAATGCCATAACCGATCGCACGTATTACGGCAAACGGTTCTTCAGTGCGAAAATCACCCAATTCATTCTCCGTCAGCTCTATAAAGTTGAGGAAATGAGTCGAAAGGCGATGCAAAAAAGTGGTAAATTCACCGTTCCCATCCCCTATACGGAAATGAAGAAACTCAACGAAGGGCTACTTGATTATGGGGTAAAAATGGGCGAAGGCTGGCTTTTGACCGCAGAAATGCTTGATCTGGTCCATAGCGGATATACCAACATCGTATGTGCACAACCGTTTGGCTGTCTTCCCAATCATATTGTCGCCAAAGGGATGATCAGGGCGGTGACTGAGCGGGCACCTGAAGCAAATATCGTTCCTATCGATTACGACCCGTCTGCGACGCATGTAAATCAAGAAAACCGAATCAAGCTGATGCTCTCCATTGCAAAAGAACACCAACAAACCGGGAAAAGTGTATAAATACGCAATCTCCTACTATTCCCCTTCCTTTTCTTTGAGTACATTGTGAAGTATGAATACCATACGATTGGACCATGCATCACAGCTAGCCTCATTCACCAAAGAAGATCTGGCCGGATTGGCCGCCTCCAAGGACGGGTTCTTGCATATCGCGTTGCCGGGTGGAAGAAGTGCGGCCTATCTGGTTCAGGGGTTGTTGCAGTTGCATGATCAGATTCTGCGACGCGTTCGCCTGTATCTGGTTGATGAACGACTGGAAGGAGAGCGGAACCTGGATACACTGCTAGAAGCGGGGCTTGGCCAGGCCATAGCAGCGAAGCGTATGTCCATGGATCAGATTCGCATTCCGGTTGTCGGGGAACGCTTGTCGGATACCGGCTTTGATCGTGTATACTTGGGAGTGGGAGAAGATGGGCATATCGCTTCACTATTCCCCGGTTCCTGGCCTGATGCACGTATTGATCAGGTGATTTTGGTTGAGGACAGCCCAAAACAGCCCAAACGGAGGGCGACGCTTTCCTATTCGGGACTGTCAGATCTGACGAAAAGGGCCCGGATCCATTTGCTTTTTCTTGGCGAAAGCAAAGGTGAAGCGCTCAAGCGCTTTGGAAAAGGGGTGGAAACTGCCGAGACACTCCCCTGCGCCTTCTTTCTGGAGTACCGGAACCAGACAACGATCATCACCGATCTCAAGGAGGAAACAACATGAAACGAATCATCATCCAATATGGGGGCACCGGTGATCTTGCCCTGAAAAAACTCTATCCGGCCTACCAGAACCTGATGGAGAAAGATTTTTCTTTCGAAGTCCTTGCGTTGGGCCGACGGTATGCAAATCGACAGGATTTCCTTTCCAATCTGGTCGATCCCCAGGCTCCTGCAACCTTCACTGATCATCTTGATTACCTGTATTTTGATATGGATGACGATAAAGCAGTCTCCATCCTTTCCGCTCGCCTGCAATCGATGATCGAAAACCAGAATGAGGTGGAGTTCATCTATTATCTGGCCTTGCAGCCTTCCTTGTATGAACAAGCGATACACCAGATCAAGGAAGTCGACGGCTCGCTTCAATGCATGTGCACCCTCACTAAAAAGATTGTGGTCGAGAAGCCGTTTGGTTTCGATTTGCAAAGCGCCCAACGATACAATGAGATTCTGGAAAAGGCATTCACGGACAAGGAAATTTTCCGGGTCGATCATTATCTGGGCAAGGAGTTCATGCAGAATCTTCTTTTGATGCGTTTCCATAATGATATCATCCGCCGAATCTGGGACAACCGGACGATCGAATCCATCCAAATCATCTTCGATGAAACGCATGGTGTAGACCAACGTCTCGGCTTCTACGAAAAGATCGGAGTCGTACGCGATACGATCCAAAACCACATCATGCAGATCATCACCTACCTCACCATGAGTGAACCTGTCTCGCTTTCCCCTGAGGATATCGCAGTGGAGAAGGAAAAGGTACTACGCAGTATATCTCCCATCAGTGAATTCCATATGGGACGGTATGAATCGTTGGGAATGAACAGCGGGCATATTGTACAAACCCCGACGTACGCGGCCTTCAAACTCTTTGTAAACACCTACTATTTTGCGGACATCCCCATTTATGTTCGCACAGGCAAGATGCAAAAGGATGCCAAATCCTTGATCTACATTAAATTCAAGAATCTCACCAAGCAGGTGATGCATGATCCGAGTATTGCGGAGAACGGGGTAATCATCACCATTCATCCGGAACTTACCATCGACATCAGCATGAACCTCAAGATGCCCAATACCAGTTGGAAATCAAAACCGGTTCGATTCAGGTTCAACCAGAGCGAAACCTTCGGGGCCAACACTCCCGAAGCCTATGAACAAATCGTCCAGAAGATACTCACTGCCGACAAGAGCCTCTTTCCGACGATGAAGGAGATTTCTGAATCATGGAGAATTGTCCAACCGATGCTCTCTGATGACCTTCCGGTGGAAGTCTATCCGATCAGGACCCTTCCCCGCTTTGCGGCGCAGATGGCGAAGGACAACGACTTTACGTGGTTTGACTGATTTGTTCCTGAATTTCCAAAATCGAGGCGGTCACCTGCAATCCCAATGATTGGTTTGCGGCGATCACCTCAAAGCGAACAAGCGAATCCTCACTTTCGCTGATGCGTTGGAATACCTGAAACCACTGGCTTTCCAAGCTGAGATCAGCATGAATGCCATGACGGTACAGCAGAGCTCCATAGGAAAATCCGTCTGCATCCTCTGTAATAATTTCAGCGTGCATCGATTCCATGGCTTGTCGGACTTGATTAAGAAAATGGGATCGTTGCTGAGCATCCTTGATAGTCACAGCCCATTCACGCTGACGAAAAAAACTGTCTGCAAGGGCTCTGGCCTGAAAGAATCGTTGCGGGTTATTCTGGTAGGTCTTCAACACCATCAAGGTAAAGAAGATGGTGTTCTCACTGGGAATAAAACCGCCCCCGGCTTGGGGAAATTGGTAGTAATAGTGCGCTGACTCTTCGGCGGCACAGAAATAGGTTCCACTGGTATGAAGCCGCGCCTTGATGACCGAGTGCCCATTCCGGATAAGGGCGACCTTTTTTCCTTCCTGTTGCATGGCATGCAGAACAACCGGGGAGGCTTTGACATCAAGCAAATACCGGGGATTGGATGAGAAGGTCTGCAGGTGCTGCAATGCATCTGAAATCGCCCAAAGCACACAGGAAGGAGGCAGCTGCCTTCCTTCATACAACAGATCCATGCGATCACCATCACCATCATAGGCGAAAAGCAACGGATGAGGATGGGTTTTGAGATAGTCATGTGCATCCTGCATACTCTTCGCAATACCTGGATTCGGGTCTCCTGCAGGAAACGAACCGTCAGGAGTCTGATGGAGTACCTCATACGAGACACCTGCTTGGGTGAGCGCATCCAGTACGGCAGATGCATTGCTCCCATGCAGAAAATCACAGGCGACGTGCATGCCAAAGAGGCTGTTTTTCCCCAGACCCGCCAGGTGCAGGGAATATTCGGTGAACGAAGCAAGATCCTCAAGCTTTTCCCGTCTGCCTCGGGGGCACACGGGATACAATGTCGTTTCTCCCTCAAAAAGTTGCTGAATCCGTTTCAGTCCCCCATTCGGTCCGCTTCCCATGCTGATCGGAAGCAGATCCTTGCCGACGATCTTCATCCCAAGATAGGAGCCTGGATTATGGCTGGCGGTCACCATGACCCCGCAGCTGTGGGGATGCTGCATACAGCTGTAATAGAAATGGCAGGTGCCGATCGGCTCTTCGTGGATGAGCACATCCATGCCTGCTGCCTGCATCTCGTTTTGCAGGACAGAGAGCAACCCTTCTCCACCCAACCGGGCATCTCTGCCCAACACCACAGTCTGTGCACCGCAATCCTGGGCAAAATACTCAGCGACGGCGCATGCCAGGCGGTTTTTGGTTTCTGCATCGAGCAGTTCCCTCGCAAACCTGATATCATGAGCCTTGAATATGGCTGCATCCATTTTCTAGGCCTTGCTCAAGGTGCCTTGGCCAAGATTGTTGGAATCGACCTTGTCGAACAGGTTGAAAAGCCCCTGACTGAAGGATAATCCAACGTGTTTTCCCACCTCAAAATCGAGGTCTCCAAACACCACCGAATGCAATCGAATGCCATCCATATCCAATGCAACGATAGTCTCCATTCCAGAAGGAAGGGAGCTGAGAATGGTTGCATCCACCAGGGAAGCATGTTCGGTGATGCTGATGTGTTCCGGGCGTAATCCCAGTACCACAGCCTGTCCGGTATGTAGTCCAAGGGTTTTTTCACTGGTGAACTGCAATACAATTCCTTCCGTCAGACGAATCATCTGCTCAGTACCGTCGATCACCGTCCCTTCGACGAGGTTGATGTTGGGCGATCCGACGAAATCTGCGGTGAATGTATTTGCAGGTTTTCGATAGACCTCCAAAGGCGGTGCGTATTGCTGCATATATCCGTTCTTCATCAGGCAAACCATGCTGGAAAGGGTCATGGCCTCCAATTGGTCATGGGTGACATACACGAATGTGGAATCTGTTTCCCGGTGCAGTCGTTTGAGTTCCGCACGCATTTCCATACGCAATTTGGCATCAAGATTGCTCAACGGCTCATCCATGA
The DNA here is from genome assembly GCF_050256055.1 of Sphaerochaeta sp. Classification (NCBI taxonomy): domain Bacteria; kingdom Pseudomonadati; phylum Spirochaetota; class Spirochaetia; order Spirochaetales; family Sphaerochaetaceae; genus Sphaerochaeta; species Sphaerochaeta sp. The sequence continues at coordinate 98,505 of NZ_JBFWIJ010000003.1, forward strand.
ACAGGACCTTCGGCCCGGTGGCCAAAGTACGGGCGATGGCTACCCGTTGCTGCTGTCCGCCGCTGAGTTCTGCAGGATACCGTGCAGCAAATTCACCTATCTTGAGCATGTCAAGCAATTGCTGGACACGATCGTTGATCTGATTCTTCGGCCATTTCAGATTCTCCAAACCGAATGCAATGTTCTTGTAAACGGTCATATGGGGCCAGAGTGCATAGTTTTGGAACAAGAATCCCACATCACGTTTGTCGGGAGGCACATCGATGCCGTTCAGAGAGGAGAACACCACACGATCATTGATGACGATCTCTCCTTCAGTGGGAGTCTCCAAGCCGGCGATCATACGCAACGTTGTCGTTTTTCCACAACCCGAGGGACCGAGCAAAGTGACGAAGGAACGATCTTCTATCACCATGTTCAGGTCATCAACGGCTATAAATTTTCCGAATTTCTTGGTTACGTGACGTAATTCTATTTTTGGCATTGTTGCAGACTCCTCTTAGTTGTTGCCGATTCCCTTGTCGATGGATGCCCCGGTCAGTTTATTGATCAACAGATTGAAGCTGACGACGATGACGACAATCATCAGGTTTATGGCATTCGCATATTGGTTCCAGCCCTTTTCATTGTACTGGAACAGCAATGTGGTGAGTATCCGGGTCGAAGGGGATACCAACAGAATGAACAAGGAAAGTTCACGCATGCAGGAAATGAAGGGGAGCAGATATCCGCTGATGAACGTAGTTTTTTGGATGGGAAAAATGATCCGGGTCATCCGTTTGATCCACCCCACTCCCAAAATGGTACCCGCTTCCTCGATTTCCCCTGAGAGTTGCAGCATCGCATTGATGCCGCTGCGTGAAGCAAAAGGAAGGTATTTTACTGCACCTACGATGACCAACAACCAGAAGGAACCGTAGAGAGCGGGGATGAACCCACGCTGAACGGCGAACATCGAAAGGAAGATGGCACCAAAGGCCATGGAAGGCATGAGGTACGGAAAGAAGGTCAGATTGTTTACCCAGGTGGCAAGGCGCGATCCCCGCTTCTTGGCGATGGCATACCCGCTGAGCATACCCACCGTACCTGCAATCAGACTGATGATCACCGAAAGTTTTATGCTGTTCGTCAGCCCAAGCCAGATGGATGGATTGCGTAGAATCCCCGGTTCGCTGTTGGCGATGTCGGCTCTTCCCGCCCCAATCCAGAACTCTGTGGTGAAATTGGAAAGAGAATAATCGCCGGGTGCCATTATAAACGATTCGATGGCAAAGGATACAAGGGGAAGGATGGCGATCATCAAGAGGATGGCAACCAACACAATGGACAAGGGGGTGCGTACCCTGCGCAGATTCACCAAACTGATATTCGAACTTTTTCCAGTGATGGTGGTGTAAGATTTCCTTCGCCCGGTGATCCATTGATTGAGCATCAGGATTCCCACACCGATGATGATCATAACCAATGCCATGATGTAGCCGTACCCGGGGTTCATCCCATTGAGGGTCCGGTACATTTGGGTGGTGAGGACCTGAAAACGGACGGGACTGCCCAAGAAAGCAGGAACGGCGAAGGCACTCATGGTTGAGGAGAATACCAACAGGAAGGTGGAAAGCAATGCAGGCCGAACAATGGGGATGGTGACTTTCTGCATGATCTGCCACCGGTTTGCGTGCAACAACATTGCTGCTTCCTCCAGGTTTGCATCCATATTGCGCAGGATGCCTCCGATGAGGATATAGGCAAAAGGTGCATAGTGAAGACCTTGGACGATGACAATGGGAAACAAGCCGTAAGCAAACCAATTTGGAGTCTCGATCCCGGTAAAAACGGTAAACAAGCCCGGAGCTCCACCTATTCGACTGTTACGGAAAAAATTCAGCCAAGCCATGGCGAGGGTCCATGCCGGCATGATGTACGGAAACACGAATACGGTGGAAATGAATCCTTTGGCACGGATATTGGTTCTAGTCACCGTCCAGGCAAAGAATCCACCGATCAGGATGGCGAGCACACAGGAAAGGAATGCCACCACCATGGTGTTTACAAAAGGTTCATAAAACGTTTTTTGGCTGGTAACGCCGCTGGCAAACAGTTTGGTCCAATGATACAACGTGAAGGTCCCGACACCTTGTTTGACAAAGCGGGCTTCCGAGGAATGTACCGTGAATGTGTCGGATATGATGGTCAGCAAAGGAACCATGGTCAGATACCCAAGCACTACCAACAGGACCAAGAGAATGATATTATGTGGTTTCTTCAGATACGAAGCGAGCTGATTGAGTTTGCTCTTTACATTCATGCGAAGCTTTCCTTACAGACTGGCCTGCAGAATATTCCTGCAGGCCTTTGGATAATCACGAATCAATAGATGTACTGGTTCAGGAATTCTTCCACCTCGGCGCGATGGTCGAAGCAATAGGAACCTTCCTCTTCAACCAACAGCGGTTTCCAGACGGCAAACGGATAATCGATGTCTTCCTGGATCGGGTTGTTCGGATTGGCACTGTAGGTACCGCAATCCGACCCCCAAGGAGCGAAGCCTTCCTCGGTGAAGAGATATTCAATGAACAGTTTCGCAGCATAGGGATGCGCTGCACTCTTCACCATCAGGGCATACAGACTGTAGTAGAAACCGGCAAACGGCTCCATATCCATTGCGGGCTTGAGCGCAAGGTTCTTGCTGGTAGCATATCGGGCTTTGGAGAACACGAACAATCCTACCGGAGGAAGATCACGTTTTGCATTTTGGCCCTTGATACCCACATTCTCTGCAATGGTAGTGTCACTGGTCCCGACGATGAGATCATTTTCATAGATTGCCTTGATCCACTCATATCCTGCATTCTTGGTGGTCAGCACGATATCCTTGCCGAAATAGGACTTGTAGGCGTCTGCAATCTTCTTCGACCAATACTCATTGGTGATCATGGTCAAGAAATTCGCATTCACACCTTCCTGGAACGGGTTCTTGAATTGTAGCAGGCTCTTGTATTTCGGATCTGCAAACTGCCAGATATTGTAATACGGACTCTTGTCGATACCCTCGTCATTATAAATGAACACCTTGTTGATCGCGAATGCTTGGAGAGGATTCTGCATGCTCTGTGGAATCACATCCTTCAGGGTCGGCGGCACATAGTTGTACAAGTAACCAGGTTCCATCAGTTCACCAACCAAGCGACCGGCATCCTGAGCGAGTACGAAGTCAGCACCGACTACCTTGGCTTGTGCTTCCTTGGCCACTTTTTCGATCAACTCGAAATCCTTGAGGTTGGAACTCTCTACTTCGATTCCATACAGTTTGGAGAAACTTTCGGCAGCCTTTGCAATTCGGCTGGTCGTCGCATAGACGACAACCTTTCCTTCGGCTTTCGCCCGGCTCACCAATTCATCATGCGTCAACACCTCTTCCACTGCTGCAGCAGCGGAGGGGGCAGGCGCAGCTTCCTTTGTTCCGGTTGCAAATACAGTAACCGGGAACAGGGAGACGATCAGCAAGAATACAAGCAGTTTTCTCATAATTCTCTCCTTTTGAATTTTGTATACAATACCCACGTGTTTTCACTATAGCATTGGTTTATAGAGAACAAAAGCAAAGAATATTAAGATTTTAACTACAAATTTACGAAAAAAATGCCACCACTACGAGATAATTGCTCTCGGAGCAGTGGGTTTTGTATACAGAACCGCTTGTTCAGATCAGAACATGCATCTTTTCCTTGATTTTATCCAAGTTCTCATTACCAATCCGGTTCGCCTTTCTGGTCCCTTCCACAATCAGATCACGGACTTCACTCGTATGTTCCTCATAATAGGCCCGCTTTTCACGAATCGGATCAAGCAGGGTGTTCAACACTGCATTCAACCGCTTTTTGCAGGCGACACACCCGATCTGAGCGGTCCGGCACATTTCGCCGATTGAATCCGACTCCTCTGGATTGAATACGCAATGGTACTTGTAGACATTGCAGATCTCGGGGGTTCCTGGGATCTTGATGGTTACCCGTGCAGGATCGGTCACCGCATTGCGCACCCGTTCCCAGACCATCTCAGGAGTATCGGACAAATAGATGGCATTGCCCAGACTCTTTCCCATTTTGGCGTTTCCGTCCAAACCGCTGAGCCTTCCGACCGCACTGAGTTTGGCCTGCGGTTCCACAATGGAAGTCCCGTACAGGTCGTTGAACTTCCGTACAATCTTGCGGGCAAGTTCAATATGGGGAATCTGATCCTCGCCTACCGGGACCAAGTCGGCATTGCAGAACGTAATGTCTGCCGTCTGGCTGACCGGATACCCCAAAAACCCGTAGGTAAGGTCGGCATATCCGTAATTTTTGGCTTCCGTCTTGATCGTAGGATTGTGCCTGAGCTGGTTCACGGTAACAATCATGGAATAGAATACCGTCAATTCGGCAATTGAGGTAATCTGGGACTGTTGCACCAACGTCACCTTGGCAGGGTCAAGGCCTACGGCAAGGTTATCGATGGCAACATCATAGATGCTGCTGTTGATCAACTCAGGTCGCTCGAAATGGGTGGTCAAGGCCTGTACATCCGCAAGCAGAATGAAAGTTTCATAGCTGTCCTGCAGCTCCACCCTGCTCTTCAAGGATCCAACGTAGTGACCGAGATGCAGTTTCCCGGTTGTCCGATCGCCAGTGAGAATCCGTTTCATCTTTGTATCCACGCTTCCCTCCGCTTCGCTACGCTTCTTCGTGCTCTGAGACTTCAGCCGTCGACTCACTTACAGATGTGGAGGGAATGTTCACCCGCATCATCGTATGCTCCATGTTGCAGGAAGGACATACTGCAGGAGCTTCATGCTTGTCCAAGGATTGGACCAGTTCCACCCGTGCTTTGCACAATTGGCATTCGTATTCATAAGAAGGCATGCTTTACTTTCTCCTCTTTGGCTTACAGCAAGCCGGTCAGACTTTGTTTGATGAGCTGAACCTGCTCTTCACCAACATCCATATGTTTGATCGTGACTAGATCATCCTCAATGAAAAACATCTGCATCAAATCCGCGATCTTAAAGGGAATCCTATCCTTCTTCAGTCGCGCAAGATACCCGCTCCGTACCATTTGCGAAAGCGTGTTTGCCAGCTTTGGGGTGTCCATGGAAATATATGCATCCATCGTATACCCTCCCTCACTTTTCTGGTCGAACAACAACAGCATCTCTTTTGCCTGGGAGATCACCGTCTGGGAAAGATCCAGTCCGAGGTCGAAAAACGTCTGGGGCTCGTACGCATACACGGCGATGGCGGCATTCGCCATCTTCGCTGCCTTTTGATCATCGATCAACACCTTTTTGGCGGCAACCTGTTCGAAAGCTTTCTCATAGGATGCATTGGTGAAAATCAACGTGTTATTCTTCGGTGCATACAACGAGAAATCACCATCTTTCCTGCTGAACCAGGTCAAGCCGTTGTCCGAATGCTCCTGAGTAAACTCTCTGGCGTACATCATGCCGGTATTCACCAAGAACCGGGGATAATCGCCATCGACCACTCCATACATCGCTATCTGGTCAAGACCAAGTGGATAGGCCTTAGAGGCGCTGGTCAGTGCAAGGGAAATCCGTGTAGAACGTTTTGCAAACTCCTGCAGACTGGGAAAGGCCATATTCACCGTCTTCTGTTCCTTGACGGCATCAACCGTCACCACGATGGTACCCTTTTCAGCCATCCCTTGGAACTCATAATACGGCCTCTGTCTTGGTGCCAAGGTGGCACAGGAAGACAGAAGCAGTACTATACCCAAAAGTGGAATTCCCAGCCTTAGCAGAAGCTTCATTCACTCAATCCTTCTCGACGGACAACCTCACCACATATTCGCCGCATTCAATATTCTCAGTAGAGAGTGTACCAAAGCGAACCGAATTGGACAACGTCTCCTTTGCGATGGTCTGAGCATAGTGCTCGAATACACGAGCGATCATCTCATCCCCATCCCAAGTCAAACGGATCCGGTCGGAAACCTCAAATCCGCTTTCCTTGCGCAGATTCTGGATCGAACGGATGATGTCCCTGGCAATGCCTTCCTCGAGTAATTGCTCGGTGACTTTCGTATCGAAGCCGACGGTAAGCATACCATCATTCAATACCTTCACCCCTTCCTTCTCGGTTCTCTGGACTATGATCTGCTCGGATCCAATCGCCACTTCCCCCTTGCTGTAGGATAGCTGATGGGTGTGTCCGTCCAGGATGGAAGCTATCAGTTTCCCTCCGAAACCGGCGATCATAGCAGCGACTTCCTTCATATCCTTGCCCAAGGAACTTCCCAACACCTTGAAATTCGCCTTGGCGCTGTAATCAACCAATGCGGATTCGTCCTGCTGCAGCTGCACTTCCTTGACATTCAATTCTTCTGCAATGATCTCCTGCATAGAGGCAAGGATCTTGCGGTCCTCCTCATTGCGATCGACCAAATACAGGGTTTGCAGCGGTTGTCGAATCTTCAGGTTGTTCGAGGCACGCAGAGCCCGTCCCATGGCGATAGCCTTCTGGGTCAAGGACATCTGATTTTCCAGTTCGAAATCGCGCTGTCCCTCCTGATACTCAGGGTAATCACACAGATGGATACTCTCACACATATCATCGGTCTTGAGGTTCAGATAGATTTCCTCAGTCGTGAACGGAATGATCGGAGCGGCCACTTTCACAAAGGTCATCAATACCTTGTAGAGAGTGTCATACGCCTGTTTCTTATCCGTATCGCTTTCACCTTTCCAGAACCGACGACGGCTGCGACGGATGTACCAATTGTTCAGTTCATCGATGAACGGCACGAAATTGGAACATGCTTTCTGGATATCATAGGCTTCCAAGGCATTCGTCACATCCTGGACGAACCGTTGGGTCGCACTGATGATCCAGCGGTCCATCGGATTCTCCAGCTGCTCATACGCCGTCTCGGAAGGAACATACCCATCGATATTCGCATAGGTGACAAAGAACGAATAGGCATTCCAAAGCGGAATGATCAGGCTCTTGAGTACTTCCTTGACCAGGTCCTCGCTGAATTTCAGATCCTCGGCACGGACTACCGCACTGTTCATCAAAGCAAAGCGCAGAGAATCGGCACCATACTGGCGGACCATGTCCATCGGATCGGTATAGTTGCGTTCACTCTTGCTTAATTTCTTGCCTTCGGCGTTCAACACGATCCCGTTGGTGATACAATGGGTGAAAGCCGGCTTATCCCATAATCCCGCCGCAATGACGGTAAGGGTGTAGAACCAGCCCCTCGTTTGGTCCAGTCCTTCACAAATGAAATCAGCAGGGAAATGCTCTTCAAAGTATTCCTTGTTCTCGAACGGGTAATGCAATTGTGCATACGGCATGGATCCGGATTCAAACCAACAGTCCAGCACATCGCCGATTCGGCGCATCGTGCCTTTCCCATCGGGGCTGGGCCAGGTCAAATCATCGATGAAATGCTTGTGCAGGTCATCCACCTTCTTGCCGCATTTTGCTTCCAATTCAGCTCGACTTCCAATTACTTCAATGTAGTCGCTGCCGTCACACTTCCAGATGGGGATCGGATTTCCCCAGAACCGGTTCCGACTGATCGCCCATTCCCGTGCCCCTTCGAGCCACTTGCCGAAACGGCCGGCCTTCAGATGCTCAGGAACCCAGGTAATCTGCTCATTGGCCTTGAGCATCGATTCCTTGATTTTCTCGACATCAACAAACCAACAACTCAATGCACGATAGATCAGCGGTTTTTTGGTCCGATAACAGAAGGGATAGGAGTGCAGGTAATTCTCGCGTTTGACCAACAGATCGTGTTCCTTCAAATAAGCGATGACATCCTTGTCGGTATCCTTGACGAAGCGACCTTGGAAATCGGGCACTTCCTGGGTGAACTTGCACTCCTCGTCCACCGGACATACCACAGGGATTCCGGTGCCCTTCAGCACCTTGTAGTCATCCTCGCCGAATCCAGGGGCAGTATGTACGATGCCGCATCCATCTTCGGTGGTTACGTAATCACCGGTCACACATACGAACGCACCTGTATCAAACAAGTGGGCGAAATACGGGAACAGCGGCTTGTAGCGCATCCCCTTGTAGAAACTTCCCTTCTGCTCGTCCACGATCTCATAGGTGGCGGGATCCTTGTAATAATTGCCCAAACGAGCCTTACCGAGAATATAGAAGTTCCCATCGGTCTTGTCATGGACCTTCACATAGTCGATGTCCGGACCAAACGCAAGAGCAAGGTTGGAAGGAAGCGTCCACGGCGTGGTCGTCCATGCCAGGAAATAGGTATCTTTCTGCCCTACCACGGCAAAGCGGACCGTCACGGCTTGGTCGACCACATCCTGATATCCACCGAGATTCACTTCAAAATTGGAAAGCGGACTGGCCAAGGCCGGGCTGTAAGGAAGGATATTGTAGCCTTCATAGATGAAGCCCTTCTCATAGAGGGTCTTGAACACCCACCAGATTGATTCCATGTAGTTGGTATCCATCGTGCGATAGCCGTGTTCCCAATCAACCCAACGTCCCATACGATTAATCGTGGACTGCCATTCACTGGTATAGCGCAACACAATCGAGCGGCATTGTTCGTTGAATTTTGCCACCCCATAATTCACGACATTTGAATAACCGCTGATACCCAGCGTCTTCTCCATCTCGTATTCCACCGGGAGTCCATGACAATCCCACCCGAAGCCACGCCTGACCCGTTTGCCTTTCATGGTCTGAAAGCGAGGGATTGCATCCTTGATGGTTCCAGGAACCAAGTGGCCGAAATGGGGAAGCCCGGTCGCGAACGGAGGGCCGTCATAAAAGACGTACTCATTCTCTTCAGATCGTGTCTCGATCGACTTTTTGAAAATATCCTCTGCCTGCCAGAAAGCCAGAACGTTCTCTTCCATCGCAGGGAAATCCACTTTGGTATTTACTGGACGAAACATACGCACTCCTTGAATTTACACAATCGCATGAGTGCCATTCTATTCATATCTGGCGTAAATGACAACCTTTACAGAAGGATTTTCCCCGTTGACCTTCAGCCTTGGGCGCGTTACTGTCTGATTATGCATACCTTTCCCATTCCGCCTGTAATCAAGCGATTTGCAAAGCAGTTCAAAGCATCCGGTTTTTCCCTGTACATCGTGGGAGGAGCCGTTCGCGATCATCTCCTTGGCCTGGAAAACGAGGATTATGACTTTACCACCGATGCCCTTCCCGAGCAGGTGATAGGTCTTTTTCACCATGTCATACCGACCGGTATCGAACATGGGACCGTAACCGTTCATTTTGAGCATCAGAGCTTCGAGGTCACCACCTTCCGTAGTGAAGGCGATTATCGCGACGGCAGACATCCGGATTCGGTGACCTTCATCCGCAGCCTTGAAGAGGACCTGAAGCGGAGGGATTTTACCATCAATGCATTTGCCGCCGACTGCGAGAGTGGAATCATCATCGACCAGCATGAAGGATTGCAGGACCTCAAGCATAGGGTGATCAGGGCGATCGGGGATGCGTCTCAACGCTTCTCCGAGGATGGGTTGAGAATTCTCAGGGCCTGCCGTATCGCCGGCAAGCTCGACTTCTCCATAGAAGCAAACACCCTTGATGCCATGCAGGCCAAACGAGAGGGACTGAGGATGGTCAGCAGCGAGCGGATTCGGGATGAATTATTCAAATTGGTACTTTCCGATCATCCATCCAAAGGTTTGTACTACCTCAAGACATGCCGGTTGCTTCCGATCGTGCTCCCTGAACTCGCTGCGGGGGAAGGGATCGAACAGAAAGGGATGCACCACCAGGATGTGCTGGATCATGGTATTGCTGTTTGCCAAGCATCGGTGGCGCTCACCGGTCGACTGGAGGTCAGACTCGCCGCATTGCTGCATGACATCGGAAAAAGTGAAGTGGTTTCCTATCATGCACAGCGGAATACGTTTTATCAACATGATGTGGTCGGAGAGAACCTGACGAAAACGGTGCTCAAGCGCTTGAAGGCAAGCAACGAGCAAATCCAGCAGGTCTCTCATCTGGTTCGTCATCATATGTTCGCATACCAGAGCAATTGGACCGACAGTGCGGTTCGCCGTTTCATCACCACAGTGGGAAAGGATGAGATCGGAGCCTTGTTCGTCCTCAGAATGGCAGACCAGATAGCAATCCACGGCAAGGCGGACATACGGCTTCTGGAGGAATTGGAAGGACGGATCCGAACCATCATCGAACAGCAGGACGCACTCTCCATCAAGGATCTTGCTATCAACGGCAACGACCTGATTGGACTCGGCATTCCTAAGGGAACGCGCATCGGAGCCACCCTTTCCTATTTGCTTGAGACCGTATTGGACGACCCAAGGCAGAATGAGCGGCAACAGTTGCTCCAGCTGGCAAAGGCGTATCAGTCGTTCTTGGACTCAGCGAGGCAGTCGTAAGCAAGTTTGGCAGCCTGTTGTTCGGCTTCCTTCTTGTTTCCACCCCGTGCAGGGCCGAAAATGCGTCCGTTGACGTCAACTTCGACAAAAAACGTATAGTCATGCTCTGGGCCGGTTTTCTTTACCAACCGATAGGAAGGAACCTTACGCCAACGCTTTTGCATATATTCCTGCAAGCTTGTCTTGTAATCGCGGTGGTAATCATCTTCCAGCACAGCCCGGATCTGCACTTCCAAGTTTTCCATGACGAAACGCTTCGCCGCTTCGAACCCGCTGTCCAGGTAGCATGCTGCGAATAAAGCTTCCATGCAATCTGCAAGCAGGGCCTTCTTGGTCCGTCCTCCGCTGTTCTCTTCACCTTTGCCGATCAAAAGATACCGATCGACATTCAGCTTGCGGGCGACGACGGCAAGACTGTCTTCACTGACAACGACGCTTTTGATTTTTGAGAAATCCCCCTCCTGTTTGGCGGGCAGATTTCTGAAAAGCCAATCGGCGACGCAAACACCCAGGACACTATCCCCCAAGAATTCCAAACGCTCATTGTTGTCAACAACTTCGAGCGTCTCATTGGCATAACTACGGTGGGTGAATGCAAGGTTGAGCAGTGCGAGGTTTTGTATGGAAATATGGCTGTCTGCAATGAATGCAAGAAGCTCCCGCTCTCTAGCTTCAGAGATGGCGGGAGCTCTTGTGAAGAGAGTGCTCTCCATAGAACCGATTAGCCTTAGAGCTGGGTGGCAAGGAAATCTACAGCATCCTTCACAGTTTCGAACTCATTGGCCTTCTCGTCAGGAATGGAAATACCCAGTTCCTCTTCGATGGCATACACCAACTCATAGGTATCGAGACTGTCGGCTCCAAGATCCTTGCGGAAGGAGGCCTCCATGGTGATCTTGTTCTCATCGATCTCCAGCTTCTCTGCAATCAAAGACTTTACTTTCTCAAAAACTTCCTTGCTATCCATCTCGCTTCTCCTGAAATATTACTTATTTGTCCTGCAGCTCGATGACCTGCACTCCACGATAAAATCCGCACTTCGGGCAGACACGGTGAGGGAGGACCATATTCCCACAGGTACCACAACGGGAGAGTGTGGGGGTCGCAAGGCGCATGTTTGCTGCTTTTCTGGAAGCGGCACTAGCCTTTGAAGTCTTATATTTGGGTGTTGCCATGTTGATATCCTCTTATGCTACACAAAATTTTGACACGTTTGCAAGAATAACGGAAAACCCCTAAAGCGTCAACAACTTGATACGTTTTCTCATCATTTGTACGACCAATGGGGGAACCATCGGCGAAATGTCGGCCCCATAGGCAGCCATTTCCTTGATGGCACTCGATCTCAGCTGAAAATACTTGGGGCTGGTGGGGAGAAAGAGCACTTCAAGCGATGGGTTGAGCTGCTTGTTGGTCATGGCCAGTTCGAACTCGTAACCGAAATCGACCAACGCCCTGACTCCGCGGATCATCACTCCCACCTCATGCTCTCGAGCGAAATCCACGACCAATCCGCGATAACTGACCACCTCTATGTTCTGATGCGATTGCAGAATCTGCCTGAGCATCTCCATGCGTTCATCGGGAGTAAAAAGACACTGCTTCTGCACGTTGTCGGCAACCACTACATAGAGCTTTTCATACAAGCGGGCACTCCGCTCTATGATGTCGATATGCCCATTGGTCGGTGGATCGAAAGATCCGGGAAGCATGGCAGTCCTGCTGTTTGCACTCATTGCTTGACGGTCTCCACATATTTCTTCATTTTTTCCAGCGCCTCGGCATTTTCCCAGACGATGCGTTTGACGAAGGTGAACGTACCATCCTCATTCTGCTGAACCACTGCAAAGGTACCGCGGCCTATATAACTGATCTTCTGCGAATCGGAAAGCTGTTCCTCAGCCTTCAATTTTTCCAATACACAGTCAAAGTGACAGAATCCGCCTTGGGGATGGGTCATGGCACTGGCAATGACATCAATGACCTGTCCGCAGATGATACACGTGTCCAGAGGCTCAGTTACCTTTTTCACCGGAACCTGGGGAAGATTACTATGGTAAATTCTCCGTGCGGGATCGGGCAGGAGGGTGTTTTTCGGCTTGGACGCACCTTCCTTCTGCACTACCTTCGCTTTGGCTTGCTTCTTGGAACGGTTGCGTTTGTCACGCTTCCTCTGGTTCTTGCTCAGCACGTTTTCCTTGCTTTTTTTTTCAGCTTCCATCCTCTACCTCATGCGTTTCAGACTACCCTCTTTTCCCAAGATGGGCAAGAGTGCAAAAAAAGGACGGCAAGCTGCCGTCCCCCGGGTGCATGAATGATGCCCTTAGGCATTCTTCTTGCGGATGAGCTCCTTGACCTTTGCCTTCTTGCCGACCTTGCCTCTGATATAGTAGAGCTTTGCTCTTCTGACACGGCCTTTGCGGATGACTTCGATCTTTTCGATACGGGGAGAATGCAAGGGGAAAATCCTTTCCACACCCACTCCGTAGGAGATCTTCCGGACAACAAAACTTCTCCGGATTCCACCATTGTTCTTGGCAATGACCAGGCCTTCAAATACCTGGACACGTTCATTGGTACCTTCAATAATCTTGAAATATACCTTTACGGTATCACCAACGCAGAAATTCTCTGCATTTTCCTTCATCTGTTCCGACTCAATAGCCTTAATAACATCCATCGTCTACGGTCCCCTTCGCACTATGTTCTTTCAATGCATTCAAAATCTTTCTGGAGTGCGCATCCAAAGATGCCGTCTCCAACAGATCCGGTCGATTGGACAAAGTCTTCTCCAACCGTTTCTGTAGTCGCCAGTGGCCAATGTTGGCATGATGTCCGCTCAATAATACAACAGGGACATCTTTTGAGCAATAGGTCTCAGGCCTTGTATACTGGGGATATTCGAGCAGATTCTGAGTGAAACTCTCCTCGGAGAGAGACTCGCTGCTGATCACACCGTCTATCAGACGATAGATTGCATCGATCAAAACCAAGGTGGAAACCTCTCCACTACTGATCACATAATCCCCAATGCTGATCTCGTCATCAACATATAGGTCGATCACCCGTTGGTCAATCCCTTCGTAATGACCACAGATGAAGACCAATTCGTCTTCCTTGCTCAGGCTTTCAGCATACTGCTGTGTGAAGCGTTTCCCGGAAGGAGATGCATAGACCACCCGTTTTTCCCTTGCCTGGATGGAATCGAGAGCCTTGCAGAGGGGATCGCATTTGATCACCATCCCTGCACCCCCCCCATAGGGTACATCGTCACAACTGAGATGTTTGTCCGTAGCAAACCGGCGGAAGTCGATGATTTCATACTCGACGTTGCCGCTCTCTACAGCACGCTTCATGATCGAATTCTTGAAAAACCCTTCCACCATATCAGGGAACAGGGTGACTATCTGTATCTTCACGCAAGAATCCAGGGAGCCTTCAACTCGATCGTTCGATTCTCGAGATCGACAGCGCCTACAAACTCCGTCAAATACGGAACCATGTAGAGCTTGTCGTCATTCCCTCGAACCTCAAGCAACACAGCCTGAGCACCGTCAATACTGCTGACTACCTGAGCGACCTGTTTCCCTTCGTGCACCATGGCACAACCAATCAGGTCGGCTACGTAGTACTGGCCTTTCTTCAGCGGGGCTGCCTTGCTCCGTTCCACGATAATATGCTGCCCATTCAAAGCCCTGGCATCCTCCGGTGTATCATAACCGGCGAATTTCATCAGGGCTTGGGAGCCGAGCATTCTGAAATGTTCAACAGCAATGCTCTGCTCCGATCCATCCTTTGCACGCAGAATTACTACCTTGAGTTTCTTCAGGTAGGAACAATCGTCGTTATGAGGATGGATCTTCACCTCTCCGTTGACCCCGAACGGGCTCATTACGGTTGCAGTCCAGAGCATTGGTTCCATATCAGTCCAGAATCTCCAGCACGGCACGCTTTCCACCTTTGGTAGCCGAGGCACTCAGGATGGTCCTGATCGCCTTCGCAATGCGGCCTTGCTTGCCGATCACCTTGCCGACATCCTCGCTGGCTACCTTCAGCTCAAGAATCGTGGACTTCTCGCCCTCGATTACATTGATGCTGACTTCGTCAGGGACATCAACCAGTGATTTCACAATGTATTCAACAAGATCTTTTTCCACAACTATCTCCTGGAACTTATTCCTGGGAAGTTCTGGCTACCGTAACACCACTGCGGTTAAGCAGGCTCTTCACCGTGTCGCTGGGCTGTGCACCCTTGGCAAGCCAATCCTTGATCTTTTCAACCTTCAATACTACCTGCTGGTCCTTTTCGGCCAGAGGATGGTACTGTCCAACCTCATCGAGGGTGCGGCTCTGGGTGTTTGCCCTGGAGTCCATCACTACGATTCGGTAGTCAGGTCTCTTCTTGCTGCCAAATCTCTTCAGTCTCATGCTTGTGCTCACGTCAATTCCTCCTACGAATTCAACTCTACATACCCATCTGTTTCAGCATTGCAGCCTGGTATTTTTTATTTTTTGCCAACTTCTTCATAGTAAGTCGCATTTTCTCAAACTTCTTCAGCAGCCGATTGACATCGGATACGGCGGTACCGCTACCTGAGGCAACCCGCTTGCGTCTCGACGGTCCCATTATATGGTAATTCGTCCGTTCCGCATAGGTCATCGACAGAATAATTGCTTTCTCCCGACGAATTTCCGCTTTATCGATATCATCTTCACTGATCTGGCCTTTCGCCCCTGGAATCATTTCCAACAGCTGTTCAACCGAGCCCATTTTGTCCATATTGTTCAATTGGTCCAGATAGTCCTGCAGGTCGAAGGTGTTCTTCGCCATCTTCTCCTGCATCCGCATCGCTTCCTGGGCATCCATTGCGTCCTGGGCTTTCTCAACCAGGCTTACAATATCACCCATGCCAAGGATTCGACTGGCGATACGCTCAGCATAGAACGGCTCAAGATCTTCGATTTTCTCGCCTACCCCGATGAACTTGATGGGCTTACCCACCACCGATCGGAGCGAAAGGGCGGCACCACCCCGAGTATCACTGTCGAACTTGGAGAGCACCACCCCGGAAATACCGACCTTCTGCTCGAATTCCTGAGCAATGGTCACTGCGTTCTGACCAGTCATCGAATCGGCGACGAACAAGGTTTCATCCGGTTTAAGGGTATCCCGAACCCGCTGGATCTCATCCATAAGGGTTTGATCGAGGTGCATCCGTCCGCTGGTATCGACGATCAGGATATCCCGTTGATCCTTCTTTGCTTGGGAGAGCGCAGCCTTGGCCACTTTGGAAGGATCCTTCTCCCCTTCTATACTGAATACAGGAACACCGACAGCCTCGCCGAGTACCTTCAACTGAAGAATTGCGGCCGGGCGCACCAAGTCAGCTGCAACAAGCATCGGCCTGCGACCCTCTTTCTTGAGGCGTGCTGCAAGCTTCGCGCTGGTAGTGGTTTTACCACTGCCCTGCAGACCCATCATCAGGATGACGGTCGTGGTATCGGGGCCTTTGAGTGAAAGCTTCTGATTCTCCTCATCCCCGAGCAAGGCGACCATACGGTCATATACGATCTTGACGAACTGCTGTCCGGGATCGACCGCTTTGAGGACCTTCTCGCCGAGTGCTTCTTCCATCGTGCCGTTGATGAAACGTCTGACGACCCTCAGGTTCACGTCGGCATCCAAGAGGGCTACCTTGATTTCCTCAACGGCCTCTTGGATATTCTTCTCGGTTATCTTGGATTTGCCGGCAAGCGTTCGCATGATGCCGGAGAACTTATCGCTTATTGAATCAAACATTACCTTACTCTATTGTTAATTTCACTCAAGTTACATCTTATACCGTACACCAGACTTTTCTGTCAAGGCTTGGCTTCAGAGCTTCCATTTTCATCAAAGGTTACTTCCTGTTGGGCATCATTGAGGATGACCTGTTCCCCCTCTATCCTCCCGATCCGGTAACTGACCATCGTAGAGACCCCCGCTTCCATCTGGGTAACGCCGAGCAATGTCTGGCTGCCCATGACGGTATGCTTGTTATGGGTGATGATGATGAACTGGCTTTTCATCGCAAACTCCTCGAGTACCGAAAGGAAATATCCGATATTGCGGTCATCGAGCGCAGCATCGATCTCGTCGAGGATGCAGAACGGAGACGGCTTGACCAGATAGGTGGCGAACAGCAAGGCCACGGCGGTCATCGAGCGTTCCCCGCCGCTGAGCAATGAAAGATGGGTCAGTTTCTTTCCCGGCGGTTGGGCCAGGATGTCGATCCCGCTCTCAAGGACATTCTGCTGGTCGACCAAAGAAAGTTCGGCACGGCCTCCTCCGAACAACCTGCGGAACATTTCCTGGAAATTCTGGGAAATCTGCTTGTAGGAGGCGAGAAACAATTCCTCACTGCGCATCTTGATCTGGAGCACCACGGCATCCAGATCCGACTTGGCCTTGTACAGGTCATCAAGCTGCTTGGTCAAAAAATCATACTGTTCCTTGACTTCTGAATACTCCTCCTCGGCCATCTGGTTGATGTATCCCATCCCCTCGATGTTTTTCCTGACTTCTTCCAGCCGAACCTTGAGTACGGGAATGTCAACGATTTCATCTGTCAATCTGCCCTCAAACTCCTTGAGGCTCTTTCCGTAATTCTCAAAGAAGGATGTGTATAGGTTCGACACATTGCTGGCAAGTTGTTCTATCTGCAAATCCAGCTTGTCTTTTTCACTGCGAAGGGTCTGCAGGGCCTCGTAGTCTGCGTTCTTCTGCAGTTGCTGGGCGCGTATCTCCTCACTCTGTGCATCGATGACAGCGATCAGATCCTTGAGATCCACATTCAGGGAAGCGATGCGTTCCTTGGTCGCCTTCACTTCAGCTTCCACCGAACGGATATCCTCCTGCGTCTCGTAGATCCGCTGCTGGGCAGTCTCACTCAGGTTGATCGCATCCTTGTATTGGTACTCCTGTTCGGTGACCGATCGCTGGAGCTTGACCACCCATTCCTTTGCTGCGCTCTTCTGGGACTGGATCTGGTTCATGGCAAGCCGTTGGTTTCCAATAGCCTCCTGATATTGTTCAATCTGCCCGGAGAGCCGTTCATTCTCCTCTCGCAGATACACGATCCGGTCACGGTTGGTTTGCAATTGCCTTCGTACATTGAGCATCCGTTCATCCACCTGATGCTTCTTGGCAATGGTTCCTTCCGGCGAAATCAATTCATCAAGGAAGGTAGGTTGCATCGCTTCATAGGAATTGAACAGTGTCTCCAAGGAGGACAGGCCGTCGAGGATGCTCTGTTGGAAGTTCATCTGCCGTTGGGCGATATCTTCTCCTTTCAGTGTGGTACGGGAAAGCTGGGATAAAAATTGCTGTTGTTCCTCGATGCGGTGCTTCAGGTTCAGAATGCCTTCAACAACCTTGCTCCTTGCCAGGCGTTTCCCCTCCAAATTGTATCCGGTCTGGGCAAGCTTCTGTTCCAATTGGACGACGATGACATCACTCAATTCTTTGATCTGAAGCGTCAATTCCTCCAGAAGGGCATCGAGTTCGCGGTTCTCCTGCTCGCGCTTGGCAATTTCATCCTGTTGGCCGACCAAAAGAAATCGGGTTTGTTCGATGGCTTTTTGGTTTCGCTCCAGATCATCCTGGATCTGGGTGATGGAATCCTCCAAATCCTCGATATCCGAGAGTTTTTGGTCTATCTCGCCGGTATCCCGTTCAATATGTTCCTGAATCACCTGTGCCCGGGAAAACGCTTGGTCTTTCTGGAGCAGAAAATCCCGAAAACGCTGGGTAAGCAGTTCAAGTTTGTCCGCCTTGCCTTTGATCGATTCATCCAGTCGTTGCAATTCCGTTTGGATTTGGATGCGTTGCGAACCCAGACTGCGAAGCTGGTCTTGCATCGCTTCAATTTTCTCATCGCCTTGGTTCAACAGGCCCTTCTTTGCCTCATACTCCTGCTCACAGCGATCCTTGAGTTCTATTTTGTTCTCACGCAGAAGTATATAGGATTTCAACGTGGAGAGCTGGATATCCACTTCCAGGGAAAACTGTTCCCGCTTGAGTTCGCGATAGGAGACGGCTTTTGCCGCTTGGTTCTTCTTTGTTTCGTAATTCCGTTTGACTTCCTTGAGGATGGTTTCAACCTGCAGGATGTTCTCATCGGTTTTCGCCAACTTTCGCTCGGCTTCCTGGCTTTGAACCTTGTATCGGGAAATGCCTGCAGCTTCCTCAAAGATATACCGGCGATCCTCCGGTTTTGAGGAGAGGATCTGGTCGATCTTCCCCTGTTCCAGAATGGAATAGGCGCTTTTACCCACCCCGGTATCAAAGAACAACTCCCGGATATTTTTCAATAGGGCGCGGTTACGGTTCAGATAGTATTCACTTTCCCCGTTACGGAAGATCCTGCGTTTGATCTCCACTTCCGCATCATCTAGGGGGAGGTGGTGTTCCTCATTGGAAATAACCAGGGTAACCTCTGCCACCTGCAGGGGTTTACGGGTATCGGTCCCATTGAAGATCACATCCTCCATTCGTCCGGCACGGAGCGTCTTGGTCGATTGTTCACCGAGCACCCACTTGATTGCATCCACAATGTTGCTTTTTCCACATCCATTGGGCCCCAATAGGCTGGTGATTCCATCGGCAAACTCCAAGTTGACCTTGTCGGCAAAGGACTTGAAGCCATAGATCTCAAGGCTCTTTAGAAACAAATTACACCCTCTTTCCGCTTGACGCTGTATTGTGGCGATTATAGCATAGGATGACTTGGGAAAACAGTAGGAGTACGAAATGGATCAAGAGCTCTTTCATCAAGAAGAACCGAAGGTGATCTGCGGTCTGGATGAAGCCGGCAGGGGGCCGTTGGCAGGGCCCGTTGTAGCTGCGGCGGTCATCCTGCCGGAAATTTTTCCGTTCTCTGTACTTGGTGATTCCAAGGCTTTGACGGAAAAGCAGCGATTGGAAGCAGAGATTATTATCAAGGAAAAGGCCCTGTACTGGGCGATCGGAATTGCTACGGCGAAGGAGATCGATCGTATCAACATTTTGCAAGCTTCCCTATTGGCTATGCAACGGGCGTTTGGAAAACTGCAAAAACAGGTAGCTATCGACTTGGCTTTGGTGGATGGCAACCAAAAACCGAATCTCGATTGTCCTACCAAGGCCATCGTCAAAGGTGACGCCACCGTCGCACAGATTATGGCAGCTTCTATTTTGGCAAAAAACCAACGTGACCGCTATATGGTTTTATGCGATGAGAAATGGCCGTTGTACCAATTTTCCAAGCATAAAGGGTATCCGACTGAGGAGCACCGCAAGGCTTGTCTTCTGTACGGCCTCTCTCCGATTCACCGAAGGACCTTCCATATAGCCTTGAGCGGGAAACCGGAAACTAAGCAGGCTCAGCTCTTTTGAAGCGATTTTATCATCGGGGTGAATCTGATCCCATTTACTACCCTTTCTTCAGACTGGGGGATGAATCCAAGTTTTTCATAAATGCCCACCGCAAAGGGTGAAGCGTTCACCGACAACTCTGCAAACGTCGAACAGGTCTGTTGTGCGACCTCCATCAGTTTTCTTGCCAGTCCCCTTTGTTGATACAGCGCATCGGTGAAGAGCAAGGCGATATGATTGCCGTCACGTATTTCAATGCATGCCACAATCTGCTCTTCCTCCCATATCCCGAATGCGACACTTTGGTTTTGCAGCCGTACTGTCATTGCATCCGGACGAATGTATGCATAAAACTGCGCTCTGCCTTCAGCTGAGTATCCTGGAGCAATGAATTGGTCGAATACGCGGCGAACGAAGGACGAGACTTCCTCTACTTCCTGTATAGTTATTGCCCGAATTTCCCTCATTGCGCCCTCCAAGAAAAATGAGAGGCAGCCAAGCAGACTGCCTCAGTGTTTGCAACTTATTGTTGCTTGCTGTTCTGTTTGATGAAATCCAAGGATTTCTGCAATTCTTTCAAAAATTCACCAAGGTCTTCCTGATAGACGATGATTGATTGTCTGATGAATCGGTCACTGTCAGGAGTGCCTTTGCTTTCGACCATATTGAGGAACATGTCCCCATAGATGTTCTCTTTCACGTTAAAGAAATAGGTCCTGTCATTCTTGACAAGCCTCGTTGAATACACTTCTCCACGCTGTCCCACGCTTATTATCCTCGCTTCACTAATCTGAGGTACTTGTAGCAATGTTTTGCCATCTCTGTCAACTGGAGGTACTTGACGAAGATGGGAGAATCAATTATAAAAAGGAACGTATTTGCGACTGCGCCTATCGTATAATGGTATTACCTCAGCCTTCCAAGCTGAAGAAGCGGGTTCGACTCCCGTTGGGCGCTCTACAACAAATCCCTTATAGATAAGGGAATAGCAAACCCACACCAAAGCGTGTGGGTTTTTGTTTGGCTACTGTTGTCAAGCTCTAAATACAGAGAATTGTACTTATCTCTTTCAGCCAAAGATATGTGTACATTTTGGGGCACACCCATGCGCCACCCGGTGGCTTGCAGATTCCGTGAACATTACTATATTTTAGTTACAAAAGGTATGTGAGTTTCTTGGAACGAGAGGTAGTTGCAGCTGCCTCTTTCCTTTTTTGACCTGTCAATCTCCTTCATTTCCATCTTGATTGGTTCAGGTAGATAATCAAACAATTCTGCAAGCTTATGGTACTGGGGTCTTCTTCGGAAGCCTGCAAGACCTTGTTGCATGGTGAACTCATAGATTCCATTGTTTCTCACCAGGATGTAGCTCAACTGGATCATCTTCTTAGCTCCTGTGACAGCTGCAACAGGCTTGCCCTTACCTCTCAGTCTCAAATGCTCGTATCTTTCTGAAAGCAGGTTGCATTCTGTTATTTTTAAAACACCCCAAGCCGCCTGGATGATGTTCCTTCGGATGCACGTGTTGCCCATATGGGATATATGACCCTTGCTTACCCTAACCTCCTTTCCGAGTATCCGACATAGTTCACGTAACTGTCGGGGGAGTCAAATCGGGAGCCGTCACCGAGGAGGAGGCGCTGCAGAGCCTTGAGGACTTCGGCAAATCTTGGAATTCCAAATATCTCATGATCCAGAAGCCATGGGAAACCCATTGGGAGGATCTCGTGGAATTCTTCAAGTACTCTGAAGAGATCAGGAAAATCATCTATATCACCAATGCCATAGAATCCATGAACTTCTCGCTGCGCAAAGCAACGAAAAACCGTGCGGCACTTCCTACCGATGAATCGATCTACAAGATCATGTATCTTGCAATAAACAAGGCCTCGAAGAAATGAAGTATGCCAATCAGGAATTGGGGTGTCGCACTCAATCAGTTTTCTATACTGTTTGAAGGAAGAGCAAAACTATAGAAAATCATTTACACAAAACTATTGACAGGCCCTCGTACGATAAGAATCAGGGAAACAATTGAGTCCCTACGGATTCCCAAAAGAATGTACGTAAGATTTTGGAATCATCTTCG
Organism: Sphaerochaeta sp.; assembly: GCF_050256055.1. Lineage (NCBI taxonomy): Bacteria > Pseudomonadati > Spirochaetota > Spirochaetia > Spirochaetales > Sphaerochaetaceae > Sphaerochaeta > Sphaerochaeta sp. The sequence continues at coordinate 120,411 of NZ_JBFWIJ010000003.1, forward strand.
TAGTGATACGCGATGATTCCTTTCTTTCATCACCTAGCACACATCATTCCCTACCGACCATTCATGAGACTTGGCAGTACATTTCTGCTCTGCCTTGAAAACCTCTTGGATCTCCATGTCAGAAGAAAGCATCACCAAGTCAGCCTTGTATCCGGGTTTGATGCTGCCTCGATCTGTTTGCGAAAGCACCCGTAAGGGATTTTCACACGCAACTTGAAAGAAGGATTGCTTGTCCAGTAAATTTTTATGAACAAGGTTCTTTGCTGATTCGCTGATCAGCATCGCAGAGCCTATCAGTATGTCACTTTCACGGTAATAGCAGGCTTTTCCATTCGAATAGATTTGCCTGCCCAAATAGATGCCTTCACCGGCGCCCATACCCGCCAAACACATGGCATCAGAAACCACGCATAGCCTTTCAGTGCCAAGTGAATTGATCGTCAAGTCTATCACTGACGGATGCACATGCACTTCATCACAAACAAGTTCATACGTTGCATGGCTGAATTCACGGACAAACGGCATGGCTGCCAAACCAGGGCGCTTGTGATCTATGCCACTCATTGCATTGAAGAGGTGGGTAAGGTGAATCGTATTCCTAGGTTTCAATGCCTCCAGGGGACAATCACTATGGCCATAGGCCACAACAATGTTGTTCTGCTCCAAGATACTCGAGAGTTCTTCACTGCCTTGCAGTTCAGGAGCTATGGTCATCGAGGTGACAAGTGGTTTCTTTCCACACTTGATTGCAAGAATACTGTCCAGATACTCCCTATCAAAGGCCCTAATACCTGAAGATAGGATGCCACCCTTTTTTTCAGGTGCGATAAAAGGACCTTCCACATAGACCCCAAGCAGATGGGATGACAGGAAAGCACTTGTATCCATTGCTTTCTTGATCTGGCCCAAGAGATCCAAATCCATGACAACTGCAAGCTGGAAACTCGTTATACCCTTCCCTGCAAGAAACAGGGCCATGCCTTCAAGGTTTTCCTGTACATTACCTCTGGTTGAATCAAAACCCCCACAGCCATGGATGTGCATATCGACAAGGCCAGGGCCCACAAGGTTACCCTTGGCATCATACTGCTTGAGATGCTGTACCCTCTTTTGCTCATACTTGCCAACATACGTGATGATTCCCTCACTCACCACTATGGTGATGTCACGTAGCAGAGCCCCATCCGTATAGGCCAAAGCGTGGGTTATCGCATAGTCACCTTCATAATTAACCATTTGTTCCTGCTCCGTATTAGAAGAATCGGGTTTGTATGTATAGGGTACATGGAATACAAGACTCTTGATACTCATCATATACTTGGGGATCAAGCTTCCTGCTTTTCAAATCCTTCAATCCCAGCTATACAGGCATAGGAGAATCACCTTACATAGAGGTAAAATCTATCACATCCTGTCAATACATGCGATATGTATACTGCTCTTGTATTCTTTCTTAAGATCATAGCTTGCAGCGCAGGGCCTCAACTACTGTGTCTTCAGAGCCGGTGCGAAGCTTCTCGCCGATAATAAAGTCTCCGCATTCCCTCAAGAACACTTTGCGATTCTCAACACTGTTGAATCCGGCATCGCCCACCAGGATGACTCTACCCAGGTTCCACTGGCCGAGGTCACTCTTCACCTGATCAACGATCTTCTGGTCGCGGGTATTGCCGGGGAAGGTCCAGCATCGTATGGGGATGCCCTGTTTTGTAACCGCAAAGGCGATGGAGACGGTGGGAAGTTCCGGATGATTGTCCTTGCTTCTTCCCCGCTTGAGCAGTCCCGAAGGACTGTCATCGACTTCACATTCGGAGTAGGTGTTCGTCATATCCAGGAACACCAGATCGAGTTCCTGCTTCGCTTCCTTTGCAACGGAAGTGAATGCTGCATGCTGTACCTGTTCATCCGACTCGACCAGAAGGTTCATCGTCCGGTAGAGGTTGTGCACGTCCACCTCTTTCAGATCGGGAACGAGCACCTTGTTGCCGACCCAGTGCTCGATGGACAGCTTGGAGCCGGGACTGGTGATACGGGAGGCGACCATGGCGAAGATCATTCGTTCAACAGGATTCCTGAACTTCCTGTCTTCCACAACACAAGAGCTTGCCTTTCCCAGGCCAAGACTGTCTGTGATGTAATAACGCCTTCTCCATCCGTGGCCGTGCAGCCTGGTGCGGCAGAAGGTGCAGGAGTAAACACACAGGATTTGGGCATTGGGAGGGCCTTCGCCTTCGACCACTTGCAATTCTGCCAATTCAATGGCAATCTCTAGAAGCATTATTGCAACTTGGAGAGGGACAACTTTGGTCGGGAAGCCCTCTCCTTTTCCTTTCTAGGAGAATGTACAAAAAATGTACCATGCTTAGGCCACTCTTGCTAAAGCAATCTACAATTTTCTGTTCTCTTCCTGATTAAGCAATTTGCCGGCTAACCCCTTAAGCTCCTAAGCAGACGCCAATCTTCCGTGCACTTTCAACTAAATAGTGGTCGGTCGGTATATATTTTACCGGCCCTGCAACCTTCTCCAGTGCCACCGGCACGATCTTATTATGCTGGAATGCCATCATGGAACCCCATTTGTCCTTCATGATTTCGATCGCACAACGGCTTCCCAACGCCGTGGAAAGCATCCGGTCGTAGGGAGTGGGAGTACCTCCGCGTTGCACATACCCCAAGATGGTGACCCTTGTCTCCCTTCCTGTCATCTGTTCCAAAGTTTTTGCAAGTTCCGCGGTTCGGGTCTTGAGCATCAGCTCGACCTTTTCCTCTCCTCCTTCTTCCTCCCGAATCTTGGCCATCGTCTTGGAGATGGCCCCCTCGGCTACGACTACAATTGAGAATCGCTTACCCTCCCTGCTTCGTCGAAGAATGGCGTCGGCAATGACCTGCTCGTCATAGGGGAATTCAGGGAGCAGGATGACATCGGCCCCACCGGCAAGGCCGCTGCCCAGTGCAAGCCAACCGACCTTATGCCCCATGGTCTCCAGGATAATAATCCTGTGATGACTGGAAGCTGTGCTATGGAGCCGGTCGACCGCCTCGGTTGCAATCATCATTGCAGTATCATAGCCGAAGGATACTTCGGTATGAACGATATCATTGTCGATGGTTTTGGGAAGCGTGAGAATGTTCAAACCTGCTTTCGCCAGTCGATAGGAGTTCTTCTGGGTTCCACCGCCTCCCAGGCACACCAATCCGCTGAGGTTGTTGGAATAATAATTCTCCACGATCACATCAGTCATATCCATGATCTTTCCACCCACCGGCATCTTATGCGGCTTGTCCCGACTGGAACCAAGAATGGTACCACCCCGGGTGATGATGCCACTGAGATAGCTGTCATTCAGTTCGACATATCGATTCTCCATCAACCCACGGAATCCATCAAGGAACCCGATCAAGGTGTATCCACCCTCATGCAACAAGGTCTTTCCCACTGCTCTGATTGCCGAATTCAAACCCGGGGTATCTCCCCCACTCGTCAGGATACCGATCAACTTACTCATCTGTTTTTCTCCTCATCACATGCCAAGCAAGACTCCCAATTCCGAAAACAACGCCGTAAAGGCCTGAGAACCGACACCTTTCGGCTTCTGGACAGCCAACGGCTGCATATGCACAGTCATCTGTTCAATTTCACTTCGATAGGGGATGGTTGTATGCAACGCCTCCTCCCTGTTCTTCAATGCATCAGCCACGCTTCGGTGCAAACGCTTGCGTTGGTCCATCATGGAGATGAACGGATGCACCTTGCGTCGGTCGAGGCCGAACCCCTCGACCTGCTCGAGCAATTGTTCATACGCCTGAATAGCCAACACCGTCGGGATAACGGGAACAACCAAAAGATCACACGAAATCAGGACATTCTTACCGATCAAACCCATGGCAGGCGGCGTATCGATGACCACCAGATCATACACCCCTTCGAGCGTTCCCAGACTTTTCTCCAACCTATGGGAGCTGTGTTTTTTCTCCTCGATCATTGATTCCAGATCCCGGTAAGCCGCAGAAGGCGGCAGCACATCCAAAAAGGGGTAATCCGTCGCCCTCGCCTGCTTGGTCAAAGCTTTCCCCCCCTTGATCAACGCATCAGGTCCGTGGCTCTTGCGTGCATGGACCTGCAGGCAGAAGGATGATGATCCCAAAGGATCGAGATCAACCAACAATGTCCTTGATCCTCTCAAAGCGGAGGCGTAGGCAAGATTCACACTGGCCGTACTCTTGCCCACCCCACCTTTGAGACTGTACAAGGAAAGTATTTTCATCTCTGCTCCTCCCAATACGTCTTGCTCAATTGACGATAGGTCTGTACCAACGCATCAATGGCAAGATCCAACTCGATCAAAGCCTTCTTGACGACAAGCGGCGGTTTCTTGCATTTCTGCAGTCTGTCCTGCATCATGATCCGGTCATGCCAGGCTCCCAGAGCATCCTGCAACTGAACAAGATCCTCACGTTTTCCCAGACCGGCAAGCTCGTTAGCATGGCGAAGTGTCTTGATCCTTTTCCGCACCGAATGCATTGCCTTGATGTCCCGGGCGGAATGTACTTGGTGCATCGCCCGTACCATGGCTTGAAAGGATACATCCACCAATCGCTGCGGTTCAAACGCACTGAGCGCAAGAGCTGATGCATCGATTACTTCCTCCAGCTGGACAAACATGTCCCCAGATAGCATCGACTGGAGGTCACGCACCAACACATTCCTTTTCTTGACGGGAAAAAAGGAAGCAAGCCCATATTGTGCATAGAGCCCTTCCAAAACCTGATGATCGCGCAGTTTTCCACTCTGCTTGAAAAGCGCGCATAATGATCTGGTGAAGCGCTGTCTCTCTTCTTTTTCCATTCCTCGGGTCAATAACGCAAGGATGGTCAGGATCTTGCGTAGGGCCACGCGCCAGTCATGCAACCTGTCCATGTCAAGGAGGATCTGTGATTGATCTTGTAGCAACGCAAGCTGTTTGCGTGCAAATATGGTTACCGGTCCGCTGACCAGCTCACGCAAAGCCTTCGCCTGCAGCACCTGTTCCAGACATTCTGATTTGCCCTGCTGCGGATACAGCTCCATGCGCTTTTCCTCGGGATAATACCGGAGTATCGCGACTGCATCCAACTGTGGGTCACTCAGTACTCCCTGTTCATACAGCTCGGTATGATCCCATGCGATGGTAAAGGGAAGAAAGGCTTGCGCCCAATCATCCAATGTGAGTGTTTTCCCGACCAGCAGATATATGCTTTCAGATTTACTCATGCTGCGTGTCTCCTTGCTCTTTGTACCAACGATACAAATCCCGTTGTGCACGTCTCTCATTACTTTGACCGGTTTGCAACCGCTGATTGAAGTGGGCCTCCCCCAAATCAAAGGAAGCATAGGTATCGGCCCAATGGGCCTGCAGGAATACCTCAAGCTCAGCTTGGATTTCCGGACTATACACCGGAACCATAACCTCAATACGGGTATCGAGGTTGCGTTCCATCCAATCCGCCGACCCCAGGAAATACAAAGGCTTGCCCTTGTTGTGGAATTTGACCACCCGGGTATGCTCAAGATATCGGTCGATCAAGGCTTTTCCCTGCACATGATGGTTGCTTTCAGGCAATGCCATGGAGCATATGCCTCTGATCATGAGTTTCAGGTCCACACCGCTCTTCTGCGCCTTGGTCAGTTGCTTGATCAACTGGCCGTCCACCAGATTGTTGAGTTTCAGGATGATCTGTGCGGGATTGCCCGCCTTCGCTTGCTCCATTTCCTTCTTGATCAGGTTGATGAACCGTTTTCTGGTATGAAACGGCGATACGATGAGCTGCTTGAATTTCACATCGGCAAATCCACGTTCAAGCAACAGAAACAACTGGTCAATCTCCTTGGTCAGCTTCGGATGGGAGGTAAGCAACAGATGGTCACTGTACTGACGAGCGGTAATTTCATTGAAATTCCCTGTCCCGATCATAGCTATTTGGGTTGTTTTCTTGCCGTGCAGGCGGGTGATGATGCACAGCTTGCTATGGACCTTCATCCCTTCCACCCCACTGATGAGGTTGATATGGTGCTCGGTGGTGAGTAATTCGGTCCATTGCATATTGATTTCCTCATCGAAGCGGGCCTGCAATTCTAGATACAACGTCACTTCCTTGCCGTTCCTTGCGGCATTCTGCAGGGCGTTGATCACACTGGAATTCTGAGGAACTCGATAGAGGGTCATCTTGATCGAGCGTACCGAGGCATCGAGGGCAGCCTCTCTGAGTAGGTCAATAAGGTAGTCGTACCTGTGGTAGGGAAGCGTAAGCAGATGGTCGCGCTCCTCTATCTGGTCGAGCAGACTGCGCTTGTCATCAAGCGTATGATGCTTCAGGGGTGTTTGCTGCTCAAAATACAAGGAGTCATTCCCCACTTCGGGAAATCTGAGCAAATCTCGGACGTTGTGGTATCGACCTCCCGCAATAATGATCCTGCAGTGTGTCAGTTGGGCTTTTTCGGTGATGTATGCGAGCATGCGTTGCGGCATTTCGCGATCATAGACGAACCGTACCGGATCGCCTTGGCTGCGCTGCTTGATGGAGGCGGAAAGCTTCTCATAGAGGCTGCGGGTTATCTCATCGGTCAGATCATATTCCCCATCCCTATTGATTTTGATCGTATAGGCATCGAACCGGTCGTACGGGAGCGTCTTGAAAATCTCCGCCAATTTGAACCGGATGACATCCTCCAGATAGATGAACTGATGCCATCCTCCCCTTCCGGGAAGCGAAACAAAGCGCACCAAGAGATCGGTCGGCACTTCAATCAAGGCATATTGGAAGTGTTGGGGATCGTCTTTCCGGTACATATGGACGGCTAGATACAGCGTTACATGCTTGAGATACGGAAACGGCCGGTTTGGATCAAGCAGAATCGGAAACAGCCGGCTGCGAAGCGTCTGGCTGAAGAAGCCCTCCAGGTATTCCTGTTGGGCATCATTCAGCTCATCTTCATTCACCACCTTGATCGAATGTTTCTTCAGCTCTACAAATAACTGTTCAACGACTGCATCCAACCGAAGATTCAGCCGTTTCACTTCCTTGAGAATCTGCTTGAGCAATATTTTCGGCTGGATATCGCTCTTGATCGGATGATTTACCGGATCCAGAAGCGCACGATGCAAGGAACCAATCCGGACCGCATAGAATTCATCCAAATTGGAAGAGAAGATACCGGCAAACTTCAACCGTTCCATCAACGGGGTATTCTGGCCTTCAGCAGCCATCAACACCCGCTCATTGAAGCTCAACCATCGAAGCTCGCGATTGACATAATTCGTCTTTGCTCCCATACAGCCTCTCTACAAGCAGTATAGAGGAGCATTTCCAGCGAAGTCCATGAATTATCGCCTTAAAAACGTCAATTTGTTTTAGCTATATCAATTTTGTTCCACCTTCATCCAGAAAGAGCAAACATTTCTGCAAGGGTATTTTCTCTTTGCCGAATTTGCTATGATGAATTCCAGTCCAGGGAGGACCCCATGGAAGATCTGATCAGACGATATGCCCAACTTATCATACAGAGCCAATTGAAACTCAGGCCCGGAGACAGCGTATCCATCAACACGGAAGCTGCAATCATGGGATTCGCACGATACCTTGCAAAGGAAGCAACCATGGTGACCGGTCAGACCGTCACCATCGTTGAAACCAATCACGGCAAGGTGATCGAGGCCATTCCCATCGAACCGGAACAGCAGGAAATTTTCCGTCCACCGGTACAAGCGGTGGTGATGTGCCATCTCTTCGATCTCGATGCAAGCCCGTACCTGCAGGATCTGGACTTGGGCAAAGCCGTCGAGGATGTAGGCCTGCTTGCCCGCTTCGGTCATTTGAGCGAACCGGTGTTTCTCGACCGAAGGATAGCGGTTGCCTGGGCGAATGTCCCCTATCCCGGAAATCAATGGGCTGCAAATGTGCTCGGCCGAAATGCAAGCGAGGAAGAGACCTGGCTGCTGTTCGGTGCCCTGTTCCGTCTCGATTCCGATTGGGCATCCTCCTTCTGGGATGAGCAGGCGAATCTGCTTGAATATCGGAAACAAAGACTAAACGCACTCGGACGTGTCGACATCAAGCTTATCGGCGATGGGTGGGAATGCAGGGGAAGCAGTGCAGATGACACTCAGTGGGCCGGCGGGAGGCAGATGCTGAAAAACGGCCGCATTTTCTCACCCATGCTCCCAATGCAAAGCATCCATGTCGCCTTGGATGCAACCTCGACACAGGGAACTCTCCGTTCCTCCCGTCCTTTTTATGTCTTGGGGAAAGAGGTTATAGGCGCCACGTTCACCATCAGGGACGGAAAGGTCACTCATTTCGAAGCCGAACAAGGAAAAGAAGCCCTGGCAGCGTTCTTTTCCATCGATGAAGGGGCCGCACGAGTCGCCGAACTCTCGCTTGCGGATAATGATACGATCGAAAGCAGATATCTAGGACGGTCGGTGCACGCCCACTTTGCCAAGGAAATGACGACAACCTTGGTGTTGGGAGGGTTTTCTCTCGATACGCTCAAGACGCAGCAAACCGAGGATGACATCGTACAGAGCAAGCTCAACCAATCCTTGGTACGCTTGGAAATACCGGTCGGCGATGACCATCTTTCCGTTGTACTGACCAAGAAAGATGGAGAAGAACTCGAGGTGGTCACCGAAGGTGTCCACAGAAACTAAGGAGATACTACATGGATCAAGCAAGCATCGACCGATATGCCGACCTGGTGATCAAAAAAGGCATCAACCTGCAAAAGGGCAAGGGTGTCGTGGTACTTACCGGACCGGGAACCTATTATTTTGCACGGGCACTCTCCAAATCGGCATACCGCAACGGAGCAAGCTTCGTTCAGGTCCTGCTCGATGACCTGGATGTACTGGCTGAACGCCTGAACGCACAAGATGATGCACAGCTGAAATTCAGCCCCGCCTTTTTGAAGGCGCTCGATCATGAGTTCTGTGCCGAGGGATGGTCGTACATCCGCATCGATTCAACCGAGGACCGGCTCGATCACCCGGTGCTGGACCAACACAAGAACCAAGTGTACGGAAAGGCAAAACGTGAGTTCAGTGAAGTCCGGTCCAAGAAATTGATGCGCGACCAGCTTGCCTGGTGCGTCTGCTGTGCGCCGGGAAATCTCTGGGCACACCAAGTATTGGGAGAACATGCAAGTGCGGAAGATCTGTTTGATGTCCTCAACCCCATCCTGCTGCTCGACCAGCCAGATCCCCAGGGAGCATGGGAGGAGAAGAATGCCATGCTCGATCGACGAAGAGACTTCCTCAATGACTTACATATCGACCGTCTGCATTTTCTCAGCAGCAAGACCGACCTGACCATCGGCTTCACCGAACGATCCCGCTTCACCGGTGGGGCGGCGCTGCTGCCCGAGGGCATCCGCTTCTTCCCCAACCTGCCCACTGAGGAAATCTTCACTACACCGGACCGACTGCGTGCACAAGGGTATGTTACCACCACGAAACCGGTAAACGTCATGGAAAACGTAACCGAAGAAGTACGGTTCACCTTCGAGAACGGCAAGGTGGTTGACTATACAGCCAAGACGGGCAAAGAAGCACTCGATGCCTTTTTCTCCGTCGATGAAGGCACGAGGCGGCTCGGAGAGGTCGCTCTGGTCGATGAAACCAGCCCGATTGCACAAAGCAATCTGATCTTCCATTCAATTCTGCTTGATGAGAACGCTTCCTGCCACCTTGCACTCGGCGATGGGTATCCCAGTACCTTGGAAGGGGGAAACGCCTTGTCCAGCGATGAACAGCTGCATCAGGCTGGATGCAATACTTCCTTGATGCATATCGATTTCATGATCGGCAGCAAAGATATGACCATCATTGCCTATACACGTGACGGCGCTTCCGTCAAATTGATGGAACAGGGAAAGTTTGTCTTTTAGTTCAAGTCGCTGATGAGCTTCAGCCCATCGAGGGTGTGCATGACCGAAACCTGGTTGATCCGGTCGATGAGCGGTGCAATGGTCCTGCATAACCCTCCGGTCGCAATCACATACACTTCCCTGCCGAGTTCAAGTTCGGTTCGCTCGATGATGGTCTTGACCATGCCGCTGTATCCGAACATGATCCCACTGCGAATCGATTCCTGGCTGTTCCGTCCGATTACGGAATGGGGTATCTTGAGCTCCACTTGGGGAAGTTGCGCCGTATTGCCGAACAATGCATTGACTGCGGTGACCAATCCGGGAGCAATCGAGGCCCCAAGAACCGATCCGTCGCTGTCGACGGTGGTAAGTGTCAGGGCGGTGCCGAAATCAACGATTACAGCCGGTCCGTTTGGGTGCATGTAATGCGCCTGGGCTGCGTTTGCCAGCAGATCGCTTCCCAATTCCTGGGGAATCGTCTCTTTCTTGAGTCCGGAATTCACCGAATGATCGACCATCAGGGGCTGAACGTCGAATAGACGGGAAATGTTCTTCTGCATCGAACGAGTGAGATTGGGTACGACCGAACTGATCACCGCCCGATTGATATCGTGCTTATGCAGATCGGCATGGCTCATCAGGCTGTCCAGTACCACGAAATACTCGTCACTGGTCTTGCGCTGGTCGCTGTAGATTCTGAATGACTGTAACCAAGTATGGCCGTCATGGACGGCTATCACTATGTTCGTGTTCCCAATATCCACCGCTACCAGCATGCAACACCTCCTAGAGGGCTATGGCATGATGAGAACCACTGTACTTCTCATCCCGCAATGCTTTGATGGCTTCGTCGGCAAAATACTCCTCAAAGCCCATCATCCTGTCAATCACCCCATTGGGCGTGAATTCAATAATCCGGTTTGCGATGGTTTCCACGAACTGGTGGTCATGGCTGTTGAACAGCAATACCCCGTTGAAATCGATCAAGCCATCATTGAGTGCGGTGATTGCTTCCAGGTCCAAGTGGCTGGTGGGTTCGTCCAAAATCATGCAATTGGACTGTTCGAGCATCATGCGTGCAAGCACACACCGTACCTTTTCTCCCCCGCTGAGCACTGTGCAATCCTTCAAGGCTTCGTCCCCGCTGAACAGCATTCGCCCCAAAAAGGAACGGATGTACGTGTCGTCCTTGTCCTCACTGTAGGTTCTCAGCCAATCGGTGATGGAAAGATGCTCCTCGAACAAATGGCTGTTGTTCTTGGGGAAATAGGAAAGACTGGTCGTCACTCCCCATGCAAAACTTCCGCTGTCAGGTTCCATGTTTCCGCTCAGAATCTCAAACAGCACCGTCTTCGCATAATGGTTCGGTCCCACGAAGGCAACCTTGTCGCCGCTGTTCAATACCAGATCGAAATTATCCAGGATTTTCTCCCCCTCAATCTCCTTGGACAAAGCCTTGATCTCGAGGATGTTCTTTCCGCATTCACGCAAAGGCTTGAAGGCAACATAGGGAAAACGACGGCTGGAGGGCTTGATGTCGTCGATGGTAAGCTTGTCGATCAGTTTCTTTCGGCTGGTAGCCTGTTTTGCTTTCGCCACATTGCTGGAGAAGCGAAGGATGAACTCCTTCAGTTCCGCAATTTTTTCCTCACGCCGCTTCTTCTCATCCTTCATCTGCTTGGCGGCCAATTGGCTGGATAGATACCAGAAATCATAGTTGCCCACATACAATTGGATCTTACCGTAGTCGATGTCGGCAATGTGGGTGCAAACGGTATTGAGGAAGTGACGGTCGTGGCTGACGACGATCACCGTATTATCGAAGTTGGCCAAAAAGTCCTCAAGCCAATGAATCGATTCGAGGTCAAGGTGGTTGGTGGGTTCGTCCAACAGCAGGATATCAGGGTTGCCGAACAACGCCTGGGCAAGCAACACCCTGACCTTGATGTTGTCCTCGACATCCGCCATTTTCTTCTGCTGCAAATCGGTGGAGATACCCAGTCCATCGAGCATCTGGGCAGCCTGCGCTTCCGCTTCCCAGCCCCCGAGTTCCGCGAATTCCCCTTCCAATTCGGCGGCACGAAGTCCATCTTCCTCGGTGAAATCTTCCTTGGCATAGATGGTATCGCGTTCCTTCATCACGGCATACAGCTGTTCGTACCCCATGATGACGGTTTCCAACACGGTATAGTCGTTGAAAGCAAAGTGATCCTGCCTCAATACAGCCATACGCTGACCGGAGGATATAATCACTTCTCCGGTATCGGCTTCGATTTCCCCGGACAGGATTTTCAGGAACGTGGACTTACCCGCCCCGTTCGCCCCAATGATACCGTAACAGTTTCCCGGAGTGAATTTTATATTGACTTCTTTGAAGAGAACTTGTGTTCCGTACGAAAGACCGATGTTTGACGCTGTAATCATGGTGTGCAGTTCCTCTTGACTAGTGTACCGAAAAAAAAGGACAACCTGCAAGGCTGTCCCTCCCATACTTGAAATAGTTCCTAGGGGAATCGAACCCCTATTTAGAGACTGAGAATCTCCTGTCCTAACCATTAGACGAAGGAACCGATGCCTGGGATGGAGGGATTCGAACCCCCAAAGGCAGAACCAGAATCTGCAGTGTTACCATTACACTACATCCCAATTTCAAAATCCTGTGGTAGGATACGGAAATGCGTTTGCTTTGTCAAGTAGGAGCGATTTTTTCTTCCTACTCGCCGTGGTAGACCTGCAGCACCTGTACCGGGTAGCCGGCAAGCACCTGTTCATAGTTGAGGAAGGGAAGCCCGATCACCCCCATGAAGCCTTCCACGACAGCCCCGTGTTCCTCGAACATGACGGCGGCCGCTTTCAAGGTTCCGCCGGTGGCGATCAGATCATCGACCAAAAGTACATGTTTGCCTTCCTGGACATCCACTTCCTGTACACAAATCACATCACACCCATACTCCAAGGCAAAACTTTTGGTATATGCCTTGTTGGGAAGTTTTCCGAGCTTGCGGACAAGGATCAGGGGAACACCGAGTCGCTCTGCAAGCGGCGCTGCAAACACAAACCCTCTGGCTTCCACCGCTGCGATGGAATCGATGTTCCGCCCAGCGCATAATCGTGCCATCTCCTCTATGCAATAGCGGAACGCTTCGGGAACGGCAAGAATCCCGGTGATGTCATAAAAGAGTACCCCTTCCTTGGGGAAATCAGGTACTTTGCGAATTACCGTGTCCAAATCATAGGTCGTATTCATGGCTTCACTCTCTGCAGATATTGTTTTTTAAAAGCTGTAACCCGAGCACTGGCTGACTCGGAAAAATCTGAGCGTATTCCATCATTCAGGTACCGATACCCCAATGCGGCTATCATTGCCCCATTATCGGTACACAATTTAAGCGAGGGAAAGGATACCTCATAGCCGCCTTCCGACAACTTGTTGAGTTCACTTCTGAGATAGCTGTTCGCGGCTACACCGCCGCCGGCACTCACCCGCTTCATTCCTGTTTCCTCCAAAGCCGAACGAACCCGCTTCATCAGCATGTTGACGGCACTGCGCTGGAAGGATGCAGCAATGTTTTCCGCACTTTTTGCACTGGTGCCGTTCCAAAAACTTTCCAATTGGTTGATGGCGGCGGTTTTCAAACCACTATAGGAAATATCGTACGGGTGATCCTTCGTACGGAGCGTGGGACCGGGGAAAAGAAATGCATTCGCATCCCCTTCCTTGGCCAGATGATCGAGGGCCACACCACCTGGATATCCGAAACCATAATGCTTGGCCACCTTGTCGAAGGCTTCCCCGATGGCATCGTCGATGGTTGTTCCCAACACCTCAATCTGGTCATATCCGTCCACCCGACATATTACGGTGTGCCCACCGGAAACCAGAACCCCGAGATAAGGATAAGCCAGCGGGTGCTCAATTTGTGAAGCATATAAATGCGCCCTGATATGATCCACCATCAGAAAGGGGATGTCCAGAGATGCTGCAAACCCTTTGGCAAAACTCACTCCCACCAGCAGGGAGCCGAGCAAACCAGGACGACCGGTGACCGCTACGGCATCAATCTCGTCAGGACGAAGTTGTGCCTTGGCTAAAGCGGCTTTCACCACCTGGGATATCCACTCGGTATGGAGACGGGATGCCAATTCAGGGACCACCCCTTCATAGGGCTTGTGCAATTCTATCTGTGTGGCTATGACATTGCTGAGAATGGTATGCCCATCGACGACGACGGCTGCCGAACATTCATCGCAGGAGGTCTCAATGCCGAGGACTCTCATTACTGGTCATCCTCGTCATCATCATCGTATGTATCGAAATCATCATCATCGTCATCGGAAAGGAATGCATAATCCTCGGATTCAAAGGAAAATTCATCCTCACTGACCAGCTCGGCTATGTCGCTGAGCTGCAACCCATATTCCAAGGCATTGGGAAACATATCAAGCAGGAACTGAGCAACCTCCGGTTGCCAGCCTACCCCTACTTTGGTTCTTGTTTTTTGTTTCTCGGTATTCAGCAAGACAACCACCTCCTGGGCGACGGCATGACTGAATAAAGCTTGTGTTTTCAATGTGTCTCTCTTCCTAATTCAAGCGTACCTGCAAATGGACCGAAGGTCAAGGCGACATAGATGCAACCGAAACGCTCAGGCAAGCTCCGCATTGGTTTTCTCCGTTCCGCGTGCAGAGTTTTTTTTCCGTATATCCCCTTCACAAACAACGTATTTTACGGTACTCTATGCAGGCTTATAAGCCAAAATAGCTCAGGGGTAGAGCAGCTCACTCGTAATGAGCAGGTCAAGGGTTCAATTCCCTTTTTTGGCTCTGACGGTTCCTTCGGGAGCCGTTTTTTATTTGCCCAGATACAGAATATCCCGGACAAAAGTCCGGGATATTGTTGTAATACTTACAATTAATTACTTGCTCTTCTTTGCCGCGATGGCTGCCTGGGCAGCTGCCAGACGGGCAATGGGAACCCGGAACGGAGAACAGGAAACATAATCCAAGCCGATCTTATTGCAGAAAGCAATGGTCTTCGGATCACCGCCATGCTCGCCACAGATACCAAGGATGATATCGGGATTGGTCGATCTGCCGAGTTTCACCGCCATTTCCACAAGCTTGCCGACACCGTCGACATCGATGGATGCAAACGGATCATATTCGTAGAACTGCTTGTCCGGATCGTTTACATATGCACCGAGGAAGGAAGCAGCATCGTCTCGGCTGAATCCACAGGTCATCTGGGTCAGGTCGTTCGTGCCGAAGCTGAAGAATTCTGCTTCCCGGGCGATCTCATCCGCGGTGATGGCAGCTCTCGGAACTTCGATCATCGTACCGATCTTGTACTCCACATGCATCTGCTGTTCTTCAAAGATCTGCTCGATCACCTCAAGCGCATGCTGTTTGGTGAACAGGAACTCCTTGTAGTTGCCTACCAAGGGAATCATAATCTCAGGCAGCACATCGATGCCTTGGCGCTTCACATTGATTGCAGCCTCGATGATCGCCCTGACCTGCATGCGCAGGATCTCAGGATAGATGATCGCAAGGCGGCAACCACGGAATCCGAGCATCGGGTTGAACTCATGGAGTGCACTCGATTTCTGGGCAACCTCTTCCACCGTCAGTCCCATCTGCAATGCCAACTCATGACGGCTGGTATGGTCATTGGGGAGGAATTCATGCAACGGAGGATCGAGCAGACGGATGGTGGCGGGACGTCCCTGTAGTGCTTGGTAAATCGCCTCGAAGTCTCCGCGCTGCATCGGCAGCAGCTCGGAGAGGGCTTTCTCCCGTTCCACCGTGTTGTTGGCAAGAATCATCTTGCGGATCGACATGATGCGGTTTCCACCGAAGAACATATGCTCGGTGCGGCACAAGCCGATGCCTTCGGCACCGAAGGCAACCGCCATCTCGGTATCGTGGGGAGTATCGGCATTGGTATATACACCCAACCGCTTCTGTGACTGCACATATCCCATGAAGGTCTTGTAGTTCTGGAATACAGTGGATTCGCTTTCCTTCATCGTCTTGTTGAGCACCTGCACAATCTCGGATGCCTTCACCGGAATCTTCGAGGCAAAGATGGCGCCCGTAAACCCGTCGATGGAAAGATAATCGCCCTCGCTGAGGGTGGTCCCCTTCACTTCCAGATACTTCTTCGGCTCATTGACGCGAATCTCTCCGGCACCACTGACGCAGGGACAGCCCATTCCACGGGCGACGACTGCAGCATGGCTGGTCATACCACCGCGACAGGTCACCACACCCTTGGCAACCGCCATTCCCCCGATATCCTCAGGGCTGGTTTCCGTACGGACCAGAATGACGTCCTTTCCCTGGGCAGCCATTTCCTCCGCCTTCTCAGCGGTGAAATAGATCTGACCGCAGGCACCGCCGGGAGAAGCATTCAATCCATGGGTGATTTCAACCAAGGAATTGTCCCGAATGTACTTCCCATCCAAAATCGGGGCGAACAATTTGCCGAATTCCGAAGCGGGAACCCTGCTGACAGCGGTTTCCTTGGAAATAAGCCCCTCTTCCACCATCTCGACCTGAGTGCGAAGCCAGCTGAAAATCGTACGTTTGCCATTACGGGTCTGCAGCATGTACAGCTTGCCTTCCTGAATGGTGAACTCCACATCCTGCATATCCTTGTAGTGATTCTCCAGGATTGAGCGGATTTCCACCAATTGGTCATACACCTCGGGGTTCACCGCACGCAGCGTCTCGATCGTCTGCGGGGTGCGGATGCCGGCGACCACGTCCTCTCCCTGGGCATTCATCAGGTACTCGCCGTAGAACTGGTTCTCTCCAGTCGACGGGTCACGGGTGAAGGCGACACCGGTACCGCTGGTATCACCCATGTTGCCGAACACCATGCTCTGGACGTTGACGGCAGTCCCGAGCAATCCGCGGATATCGTTCATCTGACGATACTTGATGGCCCGTTCATTGTTCCATGACTTGAAGACTGCATTGATCGCCTTGAACAACTGGTCACTGGGATCGGTGGGAAAATCCTCTCCAGTATAGCGTTTGTAGATGCGCTGGTAGCGGGAAATGACTTCCTGAAGGTCCTTGCTGTCCAATTCAGTGTCAAGCACCTTGTTCGCGGCATCCTTCACATCCTGCAAGGCCGTCTCGAACTCATGATGGGGCACACCCATCACTACATCGCCGAACATCTGCATGAAACGACGATAACTGTCCCAAGCGAACCGCTCATTGTTGGTCTTCGCAATCAAAGCCTGTATGGAAGCCGGGGTAAGCCCGAGATTGAGGATGGTATCCATCATGCCGGGCATGGACTGTGCGGCGCCACTGCGCACGGAGACGAGCAAGGGATTCTCTGCATCCCCAAGCTTTGCGCCCATCAATTCTTCGAGTCTGGCAAGGTTTTCAAGCACCTGTTCCCGCATTCCTTCGGGATACGCTCCCTTGTGGGAACTATAATACGCACATGCTTCGGTGCTGATCGTAAAGCCCGGGGGCACAGGAAGACCAATGCTGGTCATTTCGGCGAGGTTGGCACCTTTTCCGCCGAGCAGCTCTTTCATCTGAGCTGTTCCATCTGCCTTACCGGAGCCAAAGAAATAGACATACTTCGTTTTCTTCTCTGCCATAATTGACTCCTCTTTCTTTCACTATTCTAGACGGACAAATCCTATCTGTTCAGCGGGCACCTGTCAATCAAATCAAAGAGGAAAACTGTAAGAATGACGCTACCAAGTTGTTATTAGATAAATATTTGTTCATTCACTTTTTGGAACACGATTCCAATTTTAGAATTTTCAGCAAAGTTTCCGTACCATTGTCGATACTGAGTTATTTCTCAATTTTGCAACTTTTAATTTAGAATTTCGGGATACCTAAGAGAAGAAACGCAGAAGCCATTTTTCCCGTAATTTCTGCAACAAACGGAAACATTGACGGAAACCGTCCAAAAAAAGAAACAGCCCACAAGAATCTGAGTTGTGATTCCTGTGGGCTTTGCTGGATCAGGGTTGCTTGCCGATATAGGCGAGGATGCCGCCGTCAACATACAGCACGTGACCATTGACGAAATCGCTGGCCTTGGATGCCAAGAACAATGCAGGGCCCTGCAGGTCCTCGGTCGTCCCCCATCGCTCGGCCGGCGTCTTGGCCACGATGAACGAGTCGAACGGATGGCGGCTGCCGTCCGCCTGCCGTTCGCGCAGCGGGGCCGTCTGCGGCGTAGCTATGTAGCCCGGCCCGATGCCGTTGCACTGAATGTTGTACTTGCCGTACTCGCTGGCGATATTGCGCGTCAGCATCTTCAATCCGCCCTTGGCCGCAGCGTATGCGCTCACCGTCTCGCGGCCCAATTCGCTCATCATCGAGCAGATGTTGATGATCTTCCCGGTTTTACGTTCCATCATCGACGGCAGCACCGCCTTGGACACGATGAACGGAGCGGTCAGATCAATGTCGATGACCTTGCGCCAGTCCGCCGCCGCCATCTCGTGCATCGGAACCCTGCGGATGATCCCGGCATTGTTCACCAGGATGTCGATCGGCCCCAGGTCGGTCTCAATCTTCTTCGCCGTTTCGACCACCGAAGCTTCGTCGGTCACATCGCATACATATCCGACGGCATTGATACCCGCTTCCTTGTAGGATGCCAGACCCTTGTCCACCAGTTCCTGGTTGATGTCATTGAATGCGATCCTCGCACCGGCTCTTGCATATGCGCTCGCGATCGCGAAGCCGATACCGTAGCTCGCACCCGTCACCCAGGCAACCTTGCCTTCCAGATTGAATTGTTCGTGTAGGTAATCCATATATATATCCTCTACCTCAGATCCTCGGTCGCCACCCAGTCCATGTCCGTATATGTGCGGTTCTCTCCGCACATCGACCAGATGAACGTATAATTGCTCGTCCCCACCCCGCTGTGGATCGACCACGACGGGTTGATGACCGCCTCCTCGTTGTGCACCATCACATGACGGGTCTCCTGCGGTTCCCCGAACAGGTGTACCAGTGTCTGGTTTTCCTTCACGTCGAAGTAGAAGTACACCTCCATCCTCCGCTCGTGCGTATGTGACGGCATCGTGTTCCAGACGCTGCCGCTCTCCAGCTGTGTCAGCCCCATCGAAAGCTGGCAGGTGTCCAGCACGTCCGGGTGAATGTACTGGTTGATCGTCCGTGCGTTGCTGTCTTGCGCACTTCCCGCCGGCACATGCTTGGCTTCGGCGAACACGATATGCTTGGCCTCGAACGCCTGGTGTGCGGGCGTGCTGCTCATGTAGAATTTCGCCGGCCGGCTCTTGTCCAGGCTGCCCATCACCACCTTCCTCGTTCCCTTCGGCAGGTACAGCCCGTCGAAATGCACCAGATCATAGCGTTTCCCGTCGGCCACGACGTATCCATCACCACCGATG
Source organism: Sphaerochaeta sp. (assembly GCF_050256055.1). Taxonomy (NCBI): domain Bacteria; kingdom Pseudomonadati; phylum Spirochaetota; class Spirochaetia; order Spirochaetales; family Sphaerochaetaceae; genus Sphaerochaeta; species Sphaerochaeta sp. The sequence continues at coordinate 139,725 of NZ_JBFWIJ010000003.1, forward strand.
TTGATCATCCCCAGCTCCCGCCGCTCCAGGAAGTAGGAAACCCCGAACTCCTTCATCGCATCGATGTTCTGCTCCAAATCGAGCTCCCGCTGTACCGGCATCGAGCCCATCGTCACAATCCGGTCGATGTGCGAGTACACCCCGCTCACCTCGTCCGCACGGAAGATGCCCTGCACCAGAAATTCCTGGCGCAGCTGTTCGGTTGTCATGTGCTTGAATGCTTCTTTTCCCGTTGAATACCGTGTATCCATACAAATCTCCTTCTCAATGAGACTGGTCATGTGAGACAATCGGGCCTTCGGACGGCCAAAGCCTTGTCCAAATAGGTACCGATATCCTCTGCATCGGAGAAATAGGAAGCCAACTCTTGGCGCAGCGATGTTTGCATTCTTCGTATCCCGCCGAAAAGATGATACTTCACCACTTCCTCCATTTGTGTATACGCCTGCGATTCGATCAAGGAGAGCAATACCTTGTGTTCCTTGAGGATTTCCTTGAAATTATGGATCTCAACGATGTCCAGCATGCGAAACCGGGTGTAATATACCTCGGAATCCTGGATTACCTGCCAAAAGAGCGGCAATCCCATCTCGGTGAACCACCGTTGGTGCAACTCAGAATCAAGTGCATAAAACCGGGAAGCCTCAAACGTGTCCTGGGAAAGCAGGATCTCCTGGTTGCGTACGATATGGGATCCTCGTTCCAGGGCAAACGCATCGCCTTGCTTGGCGAAGTCGGCTATCACCTTGGTCTCCAGGGTGACACGCATGAGTATCCATTGGTAGATGTCTGCAAAGCGCAGCAACGTGGATCTCACCCCCTTGTAGGGGACGAATTCCATGAGGCCGGCATCACACAACCGCTCCAAGGCAGTATGCACGGGTGTCCGGCTTGCCTCAAAGCGGTCACAAATATCCTGTTCCCGTACCAATTGCCCGGGTCTGATGTCCAAGCTGATGATTTGCCTGCGCAACGACGAGTAGATGAGATTGGTCGTATCCTTGGAACGCATCAACACTTCCTTGATTGCATGCGATTCTATAAATTCGCATACGAATTTTTCTTACACAGAATAGCACGGGGTCATTGCGGTGTCAACCAGGGACTGTATCGGTGAAAGGGAGCATCGACGCAAGAAAAACCGGACATGCAACATGCCCGGTTTCCATCTATATTGATACACCTCGAGGGTGCGTTATGCGATGTAGGATTCCACCAACTTGCTCTTGGCAGGATTTCTCAGACGTTCAAGCGCCTTCTTCTCAATCTGGCGGATCCGTTCCTTGGTGAGGTTGTACAATTCCCCGATTTCCTTCAAGGACATCGGATTCTTCCCATCAAGGCCGAACCGCAACTCCAGAATCTCTCGTTCCTTGTCGGTCAGACTCGACAGGAGGGTACGCACATCATCCTTCAACGATTGGTCGAGCAACGACTGCTCGGGATTCTGACTCTCATCCTCCAGAAAATCACCGATGTTGCTGGCATTGCCGTCGTTGAACAGAGGGGCGTCCAAGCTAACCATGTCACGACTGATGGACAGAAGGTTTGCCACATGCTCGGGTTCAAACCCCGTCAAGTTTCCGATTTCCTCCATGCTCGGGTCCTCGGTGCTCAAATCCTTCATCAAGCTGCGCTGAGCCTTCTGGATCTGCAGCAACTCGTTGGTGCGGTTCAGGGGAAGCCGAACCGCCCTGCTCTTCTCATTGATCGCTTTCATGATCGACTGACGGATCCACCAGACTGCATAGCTGATGAAGTGGTATCCCTTCTCAGGGTCGAATTTTTCCAAAGCGGTCATGAGCCCGATGTTTCCTTCATTGATCAGATCCCCAAGAGGAATTCCCTGATTCTGGTACTTCTTGGCTACATTCACCACAAACCGAAGATTGGATTCGATCATCCGATTGCGTGCAAAGGCATCACCTTTCTGAGCCCGTCTGGCAAGCAGGAGTTCTTCCTGCGCGCTGAGCAGCGGAATTCGGTTGATTTCCTTCAAATACATGCTCAGGATATTGGCATCATCATAAGAAAGAGAAGCATCATCGGTATGAGTAAGCATTTCGCGTCTGGTTTTCATATAAGAACCCTCCCTTCTGGGTGTTGGAAAGGTAGTTGCAATTAGCGTGCCAATTATTTATAGATGTATATTATTTTATTCATTACAATAATTTACAATTTTTTCGCACAAAAAGCGCTTGGGAAAAACAACCAAAGAACAGGAATTTTCCCAGCCTGATTGCATCATTTTGACACACCTGACAGAATTCAAGAGAATACAGGGACATTCTGACCCATCTGATACCAAAACACAGTGGATCGGATCTACCCAATCGACCACATCGACTCAGATTCCTCCATCATCCACGGAAAATCGAGTTCGATCGAACTGAACCAGCGTGCAAGATTTTCCTCGGCAATTGCGATCTCACTCTCCCCGAGTTCCTGCATCAGCTGCTCGTACTCTGCTTTCAGATAGTCGTGGATCATGTCGCCTTCACTAAGAGAACAGCACAACCTCGCCTTTCCCATCAAATACAGAGAAAATTGGCGGCGGAAGAAATCAAGCCAGTTTTTGTCGGATGTATGCATTTCGTTTCCACGAATCAAAAAAGCATCAATATAACAATTCAGGCTTTGCATCATGTCCTGGGATTTAGCGAAAAGACAGCCAAGCTGATAGAAATACCGACCCACCTGTTCAACGGGGGTATTTGCACAGAGAAACGGAGTATCCGCCTGTCGTATCAATTGTGTCTGAAAATCTCTTGTCCCTTCCATAGTCTTCCGATTCCTTGTATCTGCATACCGAATATAACAACAGCATCTGTAATCGGCAAGCAATGGGTGTTGTTTTTACCCAGTGCGCAGGTTCTGCACACCTTTGCATCAGTTTCTGCAAATCGTCTTGCCTGTCTTTGTACTTTTGACTATATTATCGAAAGCGAAGGCGATGCCCTCGTACAGAAACTACCACATATATCTATGGTTGGAGGAAGATACAATGACCATTAAGCCTTTGGCAGACAGAGTTTTGGTAAAGATTGAGGAAGTTCAGGAAAAGACCGCCAGCGGCCTGTACATTCCACAGACAGCTCAGGAAAAAACCCAGATCGGCACGGTTGTAGCCGTCGGGGAAGGAACTGATGAAGTCAAGATCACCGTGAAGGCAGGAGACCGCGTCATGCATGACAAGTATGCCGGAACCGCCGTCAAGGCTGATGGCAAGGAGTATCTGATCCTCAGCATGAAGGATGTCCTTGCAGTCATCGAGTAAAAGCTCCTACACAAGTATACAGGCGGGAAATACATCCCGCCTGTTTTTTATCGGTAGAGGAAATTCTCGATCTTGTCGCAGATTCCCTCGGTCTCGGTATCCGGGTGGAAGCTTTCCGGAAGCGAACGGAGCATGTACATGCCATAGTTCTTGCTGACCACCCGGCTGTCCAGGATCAAAACGACCCCACTATCGGATGTAGAGCGCATCAATCGCCCGAATCCTTGCTTGAGTTTCATCGTAGCGGTCTGCAAGGCAAGCTGGTAAAATCCGCTCCCTCCATTTTTGTCCAATGCCTCGCACCTGGCCTTGAACACAGGATCGGATGGCACGGTGAACGGCAACTTGACGATGATGACCAGACGCAGCGTGTCTCCCGGGGCGTCGATTCCTTCCCAAAAGGAAGAAGTGGCGAACAACGTACTATCCTTCTGGGCTATGAAGCGGCTGAGTAATGTGTACCGATCAAGCTCTCCTTGGCTGAGCAGCTCCATATTCTGTTCGGCGAAACGATCCTCTACCATCTGCTTGATCAACTTGAGCATGGCATACGAGGTGAACAGTACCAATGAGCCGCCTCCTGCACTGTTGACTGCAGACCAGATGGTTGAGGCCAAGTACTGGATGTAGCTTTCCTCCACTTCCTTGGATGGCAGCGGAGCATCGGTGGGAGTGAGCAGCATCAGGCGGTTTCGGTAATCGAACGGGGAAAGGAACGTTCCCTTCAAAAAGGGGCGGACCTCATCATACGGCAACCCCACCCGACCACCCCAGAATGCGAACTGGTCGTTGAGATCCAAGGTTGCGGAGGTACAGACCACCGTATCCAGCTTGGTAAAAACTGACTCAACCAACAGCGGTGCAATGGAAAGCGGGGTGATGCGCACTTGCACCGAACGATAGGATTTGTTCGCCTCAGCATTGAACCAATGCACCTCATCCTGCCAGAGGGAAAAATTGCAGAACCGCTTGAGCACCTCACTCATCAAAGCAATTCTTGTTCCACGCACTTTCAGTTCATTGAGCTTGCCATCCAATTCTTCCGGGGCTTTGTTGTGCTCCAGAAACGTATTGATCTTCGCGGCCAGCCTGCCGCTGGCCTGCTCGACGGCAGTCGCCGCCTGGACGAACGTTTCAAGCCGGCCTTGGTGCTCGGCCTTGATCAAAACCGGTTGGAAATCATTCTTCTGAAATACGGCAAGCAGATATTGGTCGAGCGTGCCGACCTGTTGCTGCAGCAACATGATGTCATCCTGGATCCGATCGATCAAATCAGCCTCAGTACTGTATTCACCCAATTGCTCCAGCAGGGATTTTGCGCTGTATCGTCCGGAGCGCTGAATCTTGGAGATCTGACGCAGCATCTCCTGCGAATCATATTCGTCGGTGAAATATTCGGAAGCATTTGCTTCAATATTGTGCGCTTCATCGATGATCAGACGATTGAAGGGGGGAAGTATCATTTCCTCCTCATACCCCACATCGGAGATGTGCCGGCTTTGGGCATCGGTGAACAGCAAATGATGATTGCTCACGACGATCTTCGCTTCCTTTGCCTTGGCTTTCGCCTTGAAGAAGAAGCAGTCCCTGAAGTAGGGACAGCTGTGGCTCGGACATAGATCCCCGTCGCAGCATATCTCAGAGCGGAGTTCCCCGCTCAGGCGCTCGGGATAATCGGCGAATAATCCGGATGGGGTGGCCTTGATCCATTGTGCGACCTTGTACAATTCGGTTGACGGATCTTCGGAAAGCAGGCTCACTTCCCCCTTGGTCTGGACGAACCGTTGGATGCAAACGTAATTGGAACGGCCTACCGCCAAGGCAGTCTTGCAGGAAAGCCCCAAGTAGGTAAATAGCATCGGCAGGTCCTTCTCGTACAGCTGCTTCTGCAAATTGATCGTACTGGTGGCGATGACCGTCCGTTCGTCAGGCGCCTGGAGGGCATAATACAGGGCGACGGCAAGGTAAGCGAAGGATTTCCCGATTCCGGTTCCCGCCTCTATGGCTGCAACGGCATTGCATTCATAGCTTTGCCGTACCAGCTCAGCCATTTGCAGCTGGCCTTCCCGGTATTCATAGGATGGGAAGCGTTGCTCCAGCAAGCCTCCCTTGTCAAATATTTCCTCGATATCAAGCTTCGTCAATGTTGTATTCCTGTAGTTTTCTGTGCAAGGTCTTTCTGCCTATATCCAGCATTTGGGCAGCCTTGGTCTTGTTGCCCCCGCACTGGGCGAGCGTCGAGATGATGAGCTGCTTCTCGGCTTCAGCCAAGGTGATGCCGACTTCCAAGGATACATTTGATGTATTCTGCGCCTTGCTGATATGCATCGGCAGATCCTCAAGCTCGATCACATTGGTTCTGGCAAGTACGACTGCACTCTCTATGCAGTTGCGGAGCTCACGGATGTTGCCTGGCCAATCGTAGCTGAGCAGAGCACGTTTAGCCTGGGCGGAAAACGCCTCGATCGAACGGTTGTTCTCTTGGCTGAACTGCGCAAGGAAACTAGTCATCAAAAGCGGGATGTCATCCTTACGCTCCCTGAGGGGAGGCACATCCAGATGCACGACATTCAACCGATAATACAAATCTTCCCGGAAATTCCCTTTTTCAATCTCCTGAGGCAGATTACGGTTGGTGGCGCAGACGATACGGACATCAACGGTGATCGGCTTCTCCCCACCTACCCGTTCGAACTGCTTTTCCTGCAGCACCCTGAGCAACTTGACCTGTGTGGCCAGATCGATCTCCCCGATCTCATCCAAGAAGATCGTGCCCCCGTCTGCCAACTCGAATCGGCCTCGCTTATCCTTCACCGCACCGGTGAAGGAACCTTTCTCATGGCCGAACAACTCACTTTCCAGCAAACTGGAAGTCAACGCTGCACAATGCACTTTGATGAACGGACCATTGCTTCGGTTGCTCAACCCATGGATGGCGTCTGCCACCAGTTCCTTGCCCACCCCGCTTTCCCCGGTGATCAAAACCGATGCTTTCGTCGGGGCAACCTGACTGACCGTATCCATGAGAGCGACCATCTTCTGGCTTTTGCCGATGATTCGATCGTACCGGTTGCGGGCCTTGAGTTGCTCAACCTCTCGCTTGAGCTGTTCATGCTCGGCATACAAGTCCGTAGTTGAAAGAGCTTTCTTCACCACCAGGGTCAGACGATCCAAGTCAACCGGTTTGGTAAAGAAGTCGATCGCCCCGTCACGCATCGCCTCGACTGCCGTCTCAATCGTTCCATGTCCGGTCAGGATAATGACCGGAAGCCTTGGATAGGCTGAACTGATTTTCTTCAGCAACTCTTCACCGCTGACTTTCGGCATCCTCAGGTCGGTGATCACCAGATCGACCGACTCTTTGTTCAACAGGGTCCAGGCTTGTTGCCCATCCTCTGCACTCAGCGTTTCATAGCCTTCCAATTCCATAGCCAAAGCCAAGCCGCTGCGGATGTTTTTCTCATCATCACAGATGAGTATGCTACGCTTCATACCGTCCCTCCGTCGTCGTGGTTTGGTCCAAGGCAAGCCGTTCGCTCTTGGGAACCGGGAAGGCGAGCGTGAACGTGGTTCCTTCCCCCAACTTGCTCTTTACGCTGATATCGCCTTTATGCTCTTTCATGATCTTGTACACCACGGTCAAGCCGAGTCCGGTTCCGGATGCCTTGGTGGTAAAGTACGGTTCGAAAATCTTCTGCTGCGTCCGCTCATCCATTCCGATGCCGGTATCGACTACCCGAACCAAGACCAGGTTCCCATCCAAGCGCGACTGTACCGTCAACCTGCCGCCGCCTTCCATTGCATTCATCGCATTCTTGATCAGATTCAACAAGGCCTGCTTGACCAGATGTTCATCAAATTCGATACGCGGAAGCGAGGTGCACAAGTCACGGTTCACCTGCACACGATGCTCCTGCAGCTCCGGTTCCACGAACGCACAGACTTCCTCGATCGTCCGATTGAGCTGCCCCAATCGGAGGCGGGTATCCATCGGTCGTACGGCGAAGAGGAAATCCACCACAATCCCGTTGAGTCGGCTGATCTCCTCCTCCAACACATCGATGTACCGCTGCGCGTCATCAATGGTCAGCGAATGTTTGCGGACGAAGGCCTTTTTCAGCAACTGCAGATGTATCTGCATAGCTGCCAGGGGATTCTTGATCTCATGGGCTACGCCGGCGGCCATCGTGGTCATGGAGGCAAGGTTCTCGCTTCTTCGCAACCGCGCTTCATTCGCATTGTGTTCGGTGACATCACTGAACATAATGACAAATGAGGATCGACTGCGGATGCTGCTGCTCTTATAGGTGAAGACCTGTATGGCGATGGTCTGGACCGAATCCCCCTTTTGGAAGGTGAATTCGTTGTGCTCATCCTCGCCGGCCTGTTGGACGCACAAGAGGATATATCGCAGCACCTGCTCGTCCTCCAGCACCCGCGCCAGCGGGAGGCCCTCATAGGAGCGAAGCCTTGCCATCGGGACCAACGTCCTGCAATGGGAGTTGGCGTAGAGAATCAACAGCTTTTCATCGGTAAGAATGACTCCATCCTGCATCGATTCGAGCACGCTCTCAAGCATCTCCACTTCGTCGGCTTGGCTGCGCAGGATGTCAACGATCTGCTTGTTGTCAAGCTGATCGATCTTCTGTATCGCCCTTTGGACAAAATTCTTCATGCATCCTCCATCATCCGATAATACAAAGCTTCAAGCATCAGTCTTCCGTTCTGGTTGTACAATCGGCTCGACTGGTACGCGTCATTCACCAAAGCGGATAATCGAGCAGCTTTCTCAGAAGGCAGCGTTTGTTCGGCCAAATAGATCCCGAACTGCTCCAATACAGCCTTGAGCACATATTCCATACTGTCCGAACGCTCGATCTCTGACAGCATCTCGGATAATTGCGGGCCTTCCAAATACCGCCCGTCCCGTACGCTGAGTGCGAACAATTTCGCCAAATCCCCTATCTTCTGCACATCCATTCCTCCTTCCTGCAGGAAAAAATGCTGCAGGTCCTCATAGGAACGTTCATGTAAATAGAAGGGCTGGAGGAAACAGGCAACCGAATCCTTGTGCAAGGGTGGGAAAGCATATCGTCTGACCCGGGAAAGTATCGTTTGCATGATCCGGTTCGGGAATGAGCTGATGAGGAAGAAATACACGTCCGAAGGTGGTTCCTCCAGCATTTTCAGAAGACTGTTGCGGGCGGAAATATTGGTTTCCTCCATCGCTTCCAGAATGATGAACCGCTTGCTTTCTCCCATGCTCGTCTGGTTTATCCACTGATCGACATCCCTGACTTGGTTGATGGTGATCGTCGTGTTTTTCCGTGCAGCGGCATACAGGGTTTTCAGGCTCGAGCGGATGTCATCAGCCCATCGTTTTGCCGTCTTGGCGTCAAATTGCGCCTGGTTGGAGAAATCGATCAACAGCTCATTCAAAACCGAGGCCGCATCAAAGACGGCATTCTGGCTTTGGTTCACTGCCTTCAACGCAGGATGGTATTGGAGCAGAAGGATGCGTACCGTCCGGATGACCAGGTTCTTGGAGAAATCATTGTAGAGCCTTGCAAAGGTTGTCAGGCTGGTCTCGATGACACTCTCATGGTCCCGCTGGCTGATGATCAGCAGGTTGGGGACCGAAAGCGTGGAAAATCGCCTGCAACTTTCGCAGTCGCAGTCTTGTCTCCCCTCTTTCCGACAGGAAAGGACACGCGCACATTCCAAGGCGAAGCTCATCCGCAGACTGTATCGTTCGCCTCCGAACAGGTTCACCTGCGCGAAGGAATTCTCTTGGATCTGCCGACTCATCTGCTCGGCCAAAGCCGGCTGGAATGCGGAAAGCTGCTCAAACATTGACTACCTGCTGTACCGAAGAGGAGAACCATTGCACGGTTTCCGGAACAAGCGGGCGCACGATTCTCAACACGAATTGGCTCGAATCCAGAATGGAGGAGAGGTCGAATGCTTTCTGAAGCTGCAGTACATACAGGACCACAGCCATGGCTATTCCCGCCTCAAGCACCCCCCAAAGGAACCCCAACAGACCGTTTACCGCCCTCAACCCGGTGGCGTTCAGTGCCGTCTCCAGAACATTGCCCACGATGCGCATCAAGGTGTAACCGATCAAAAACAACGCAACGAATGCCAACAGACTTGATGCCAACGGCGGCAGTGAGAACGATTGGACAAACAGGTCGGAGAAGATCTTGGTGAACATCAACCCGGCAAAGAATCCCACGATGTATCCGCTTCTGTGTGAGAAGGCATCGGCAAACCCCACCAAGGTGTCTGCGATCCCCCCGATCATAGCCAATGCGAAGACGATGATGTCGATTGAATTGAAATACACGGAACCGATTGTAATTCCCCACTGCATACCCTACTCCTTTCGTATATGACTTCTGATCAACAGAGCCAAATCCTCTGCACTGTGTTCATTGGACAACGCATGCAGGTTTGCCGATAACAAAGATCGTCCCTTTCGGTCATCCAGCAATCTGAGCACCTCCGAACCAAACTGCTCGGCAGATACATCACCAGAGAGTACCCGAGCTGCATCCATTTGGGCAAGACGGCGCGCATTCTCAATCTGATCTCCCCTGCTCGAAGCATTCGAGAGGGGGATGAGCAACGAGGGACACCCAAACAAAGCCAATTCGGCAAGTGTTCCTGCACCTGCCCTGCTGACCACCAGATCCGCCCGTTTCAGCAACGAGGCGAGCAAATGATCATGAATGAATGCAACACGGGTATACCGGGGGGCAACCGTATCCTCGGCATTCCCATAGCCGCACTGATGATAGATATACGCATGGCCCGTCAACACCGATAGGCTCTCCTGGACCAAAGTGTTCAGCTGGACCGCTCCGCTGCTTCCTCCCAGCACAACCACCAATCGTTCATCAGGATCGAGAAACGATACCGATTCGGAGGTATCCGGTGTACGGGCTTTCTCTACCAGAACCGAGCGGACGGGATTCCCGCTCACCACCAATTTCTCGGCAGGTATGTTCCCGAACCTACCACAGAATGGCACACAGACCACCTGGGAGAAGTGCGTGTTGATCCTGGTGGCCAACCCGGGGGAAGCGTCGCTCTCATGGCTGATGACCGGAATCCTCAGCATGAATGCGGCAAGTACAGGAGGGACGGAAACGAACCCTCCTTTGGAGAACAGAATTTGTGGTCGTATCCTGGACAAGATCCAAAGAGCCTGAAAGAAACCTATGCAAATGTTGCCGATATCCAAGATATTCCTAAGGGAATGATAGCGACGCAGCTTCCCGCTGCGAATGGCATGGAATTCGATCCCGGAATCCTGCACGGCTTTTTTCTCGAGCCGGTCATTCCGACCGATCCAACAGGGACGGTAGGCCGGATCATGCTTGAGTTGTTCATGCACGGCAAGGGCCGGATACACATGTCCGAGGGTGCCTCCCCCGGTGAAACAGACGATCATGCAAGCATGATAGCATGTGAAGCAGAAAACAACCAGATGATTTGTATCATATTGATACAGTGTGGGTAGATTTGTCCCATCTTTTCTCCACAGTTTCGCTTTTCTCTGCTTTCGAGAATGAGTATACTGGTAAGGAGGGGCAAAGGCCCCCCAAACATTTGTTGCAAGCGAGACATCCATGGGTACCTCATTATTTACCAAACTATTCGGAACAAAACAAGAAAAAGATCTCCGCTCCCTCTACCCTCTGGTGGAAAAGGTGAATCAGGAGGAATCGTGGGCACAAGCGCTCGCACCTGAGCAATTTCCC